>JAEZNC010000085.1 GCA_023441905.1 Bacillota bacterium
TATCAAGGCCCAGAATCTGTTTGATCAGACATTCGGCGGCTTTGGCTCCCATGCCGCCCGTATCCTGACGAATCGTGGTAAGCTTCGGGCTGGAAAGCTGTGTGATTTCTATGCCGTCAAAACCGACGATCGACATATCGCCCGGAACACTGAGCCCCGCTTCCTGCAAGGCTTCCAAGGCCCCGATCGCGCTGAAGTCGTCGCTCGCAATCACGGCGGTCGGCAGCTTTTTCCGGGCAAGCACCTCTTGCATGGAGCGGTAACCGCCCTGTATTGAATAGTATTTCGACTGAATGAGCTGATCGGCCGACAGCGTCTGCCCTTTTCTCTCCATGGCTTTTTTCAGCCCGTTAACGCGCATGCTCGTGATATAGCTGGGCTCGCCATGCATAAAAACGATGTCTCGGTGGCCAAAATTAAACAGATGGTTGTAAAGAAGCGCCATGCTCTTTTCGCTGTCTGTGGTCACGCAGTTAATTGATGCATCCGAATAATCAATCGCTATTTTCGGCAGATCGGATTCAATCAGTTCTTTTGTATCGTTGGATGAAAAATCGGTGTTGAAAATGAACACGCCATCTGTTTTTCGGTAACGACAGTGCCCGTAATAGGAAAGACCCATTTTCCCCACTTGATTGGAGATGAAGACGATATCGTAACCATGTCTTTCAACGACGTTTTTGAAACTTTCAAGTATGCTGGCAAAAAGATAGTGACGCAGACCCAGTTCCGACCCGTCCTGACACAGTATACCGATCGTCCATGAACGGTTTTTGCTTAAGCCTTTTGCGCGACCATCGGGAATATAATTCATCCTGGTGGCAGCCTGCCTGATCTTGTTTCGCGTGGCAACGCTGACATCGGACGCGCCGCTCAGCGCTTTTGATACGGTCGCAGGAGATAATCCGCAGAGTTTCGCAATATCATAGATGGTTGCCAAATTCCCACCTCCGAAACCGGTTTCGTTGATTTTACGTCATATTATCATATATAATAATTTCTGTCAATATTAGGACGCGACTATTGGAGTATCCTGTATATCCTGACATCCGGTCATCCGTTTCTAATCTCTTATAAGCGCCGATGATTAACCATTTGGTCTCATGGCCCTTCAGTCTGATAGACGCGGTTGAACATGGTATATATAAACAATTAACTATGCTTTCTATCCAAAAATTAAGAATATAATATCACTGTGTTTACTCACTCTGCTCAGACGGAATTATTAAAAGAATTATTTTGGCTCGATCAGACCGGTGTATTATAATAATAATGATAGTATACCATCACAAAGCCCTGCACCGTGATATTGAATCCTGGCGAAGCCACATAGTCCGCTTAGAAATGCCAATTTTTAAAACCATGGCCGCTTGCTTAAGCCTCAGCGATTTGCTCGCGCCACCGCATCATACCCGTCTGTCAGAGCGTAAATGAAGTGATCCGCGTATGATTATCGCTGCCGCGTTGCTCTGAAACTTCGGTTGAATTGACGCACCCGCAATCCCGCATATCTTTTAAGCCGCTGTGAAAATATTCGAATACTCATTTTATGGCCCAATATCAATGATATACGGATTGTGCTGCTGGTTCAGAGAAGCACAGCCGCTATCAACGGCTAGCTTTGGGGTTGAGTTTTGCAATGAAACTGTTATAATTTATATGAATCACTGAAAATCCTGAGCCAAAACCAAACGCAGAATCCAGTCACAGAAATTTATATATTTAATACCCTTTTCAATTGGTCTCTCCATGCATTTTGTCTTTCCTTACGGAGGATCGTTTATGCTTTTAAAGTTCGATGAACGCCTTAAGCTCGGTGTAGCCTCGGCTGCCACGCAGATAGAAGGCGGCGACCAAAACAACAGCTGGTACGACTGGTATCAAAAGGGCCATATCAAGGACAATGCCGACCCTTCCGTGGCGACCATGCACTATGAGCGGTATGCGCAGGACGCACAGCTGATGCACGAAATGGGCATCGGCCATTACCGTCTCGGGCTTGAATGGGCACGGCTTGAGCCGCAGCCCGGCGTGTTCGACGAAACGGCGTTCGCCCATTACCGCGATGAATTGCTGCTGCTCAAAAATCTTAAGATTGAGCCGCTGCTCACGCTGCATCATTTCACGAATCCGCTTTGGTTTGAACGCATGGGCGCTTTTGAGTCACGTAAAAATATCGATATCTTCCTGCGATTCGTCAGCAAGGTGATCGACGAGCTCGGCGATATCGTCTGTGAATATATCACGATCAACGAACCCAACGTCTACGCGACAAGCGGCTATTTCTTCGGCGAGTGGCCGCCGGGCCAAAAATCGCTCTCCAAAACCATACGCGTGATGGGCAACATGTGCGAATGCCATTTAAGGGCCTATGAACTGATTCACCAAAAACGAAAAACAATGGGCTTTAATGATACGCGTGTCAGCTACGCGCACCATATGCGCGTGTTTATACCAATGAACCAAAAAAACATTTGGCACCGTTTCGGTGCCCGTCTGATGCGTCGGCTTTTCCAAACGTGCATTTCGAGCGCTTTTCTCACCGGGCGGGGCGGCTGGCCACTGCGGCGCATGCGCGGCATCAAACGCGGCCTCTATTGCGATTTTCACGCAGTCAATTATTACAGCCGCACAGCCGCCAAGGGCTTCACCGCCGGATTTTTGCCCGGTATGCCCGTGAACGACCTTGGCTGGGAAATCTACCCGCAGGGCATCGCCACGTGCGCAAACGAGCTGTATTCTCTTTCCAAGCTGCCTGTCTACATCACCGAAAACGGCACGTGCGACGAAACCGATGCCTTTCGCAGCCGCTATATTTATGAGCACTTAAAGGCGCTCTGTGAGAGCAGCCTGCCCGTGGAACGCTACTACCACTGGTGCTTTACGGATAACTTTGAGTGGGTTGAGGGCTTTTCCCCGCGATTCGGCATTGTTCACGTGGATTATGAATCGCAGCAGCGCACCGTCAAAAAGAGTGGTGCATTCTTCTCGGCGATGATTCGCGAGGGCGGTGTATCGCAGCAACTGTTCGATGAGTACTGTGATACGACATATAAAATGAATTAACTTTCGGAGCGACGCTCCGGTTTACAAAAAGAAAGGC
>JAEZNC010000224.1 GCA_023441905.1 Bacillota bacterium
GGAGGGTATCAAACGTGTTTGGATTAGGTGACAGAATGAGAAAAATGCGAAGAAGGCGCAGCATGCGGATGCGCACAGGCCGCGGCCCCAAGCGAATGTCTCGTTTTCGCTTATCGAGTTACGGGCCACTGATAAAAATCGGCGGTATTGCTGTGGGTGCCATCGCGCTGGTGCTGATCATTATCTTTGTGATCATACCGTTGTTCAGTGGCAATGCAAAACCCGCGGAAACCCAAACGCCCACCGAGACGCCCGCGCCGTCGGCGACTCCTGTGGCCCGGGCAGACATGTCTGACCTTGATAAAGAGCTGGCAACCGCGAACCAGTCCATCAACGACCCTTATATATACGGGCAGGAAGCCGTGTTCTCAACCGGAAAGACGGGCGAGGCCACACCGGATATCAACAAAATTGCGATATACAACCTTGATACGCAAGCCACCGAAGAGGTTGCAGGTATCACGAAGAAATATGCCACGCTGTTTGAGCCCAAAATGAACGACAAATACATCGTTTATCTCGACTGCAAGGATGAATACGGCGGTGCCGTCTGCGGTTTTGACCGTGCGACAGGCGAATCGTTCGTGATGCGCGAGTACGCGTACGGCAAGCCCAAGGTATCGCTGTCGGGCGAGTATGCGCTGTGGCTTCAGCAGACGAGCAAGGGTACCGACCGGCTGATCCTCTATCATCTGCCCACACGGGAAACCGAGGAAATCGAGATTTTCGTCAACACACCGTTTGCGCTGAGCTCACCGTATATGTCGGACAGCGCCATCGTCTATGCGCAGCCCAAGCAGGAAAGCGCGCTGCTTGTCGGTTCGAGCAACACGGCCGAAGCCGAAATCTGTGTGATCCCGCTGGTGCAGGGCGGCGACAAACAGCGCACGCTGTTTTTACCGGGTGTCAGCGTGCTTGATCCGAAGATCAGCGGCGATAATATCGTGTTTGTGGATACATATGCCGATGCAAACAAGCTGTATCTTTGCACGAAGCAGGGCGATACCTATTCTGCGCCCACTGTGATTGCTGAGAATATCGTCAACTATGACGTGGGTGACGGGTATGTTGTTTATACCAAGGATGAAGCCGTGTTCATCTATTACTTTGCGGATCAGAGCTCGGGACGTCTCACTGCGGAAAGCAAGCGCGTGCTGCTCTCCAGCGCATGCGGCAAGAACGTCGCGTGGTACGATATCACCGATCTGACCGGCGCGAATATCGTCTTTTACGCGCAGGTGCCGTAAAAAAGAACAGAATAGACAAGGCCGCATTGAAAAATATGCGGCCTTTGATTGTTTAAAGATATTATTGGTGCTTCCACTCTAAATATAAAACCCGATTTTTTAAAGACGCAATAACATACTCTAGTGTATCTTCTTTTATGTTTACCCTGCTATTGATGGATATCGGCAGTATACGGATAACTTGAAGAACTCCATTGATAAGTATTTAAATGGAGCTGAAACTATGGATCAAAAAAAACTCACTCCCCCCGTCGCCATCGCTTTTGCCGCGATCATGGTGCTCGGAATCGCCATGCTGTTTGTGAATATCACAAACGATAGCCTGTGGTATGATGAATCGTATACGGCGGCCATTGTGAACCAGCCGGCCCTTGACATCATCACTATCTCGGGCGGCGACAGCCATCCCCCGCTCTATTACCTGCTCTTAAAGCCTATCTGTTTGCTTTTCGGCACCTCCGTATTTGTGCTGCGGGCGTTTTCGGTCATCGGCACCGCCGCGCTTGCGGCGCTGGGTATCGGGCCGGTTCGCCGCGCCATCGGGACCCGGGCCGGTATTCTTTTCACATTGCTGACGTTTATTCTGCCGATCACGATTGCGATGTCACATGAGGCGCGCATGTATACATGGTCCGCCTTTTTTGTAACGGGCAGCGCGCTTTACGGCTATCTCGCTCAAAGGGACGGACGGAGAAAGGACTGGGTGCTGTTCATCATTCTGTCCGTCGCCGCCTCATACATGCACTATTATGCGCTGCTTGCGGTTGTGATGATTTTTGCCATCATGCTTGTTTACTGCATACGGGAGAAAAAGAAACGGATACCGTATTTGATATCGGCGGGTGCGTTTGTTGTTTGTTATCTGCCGTGGGTGCTGATGCTGGCCGGGCAGGTGAGCCGCGTGGCGGGGAACTTCTGGATATCCGCCGTTACCGGAGAAATCATATTGAGCGTTTTTGTGTATCCGTTCGGTTATAAATTTCCGGATGTCAATCACCTGACACTGGGAACGGTCACATTTGCGGTATGTGCCGTGTGTATCGTTTGGGGAATCATCTATCAATCAAGAAAAAAAGACGCCGATGTGAAAATGCCGGTACTCGCGGCCGGCGCGTATTTGCTCACGATAACCGCCGGTATTGTGGCGTCGTTTTTGATTCGCCCGGTGCTCGTCGAGCGGTATATGGTGCCCGTGCTCGGGCTGTTTTTGCTGGCGGTTGTTTACGGCCTGGCGGCAACCCGACGAATTGTGCCGCTTGTGTTGGCAGTGTGTGTGGTGGCGGGGCTATGCGCGGCTCCGGCTTACGCGAACTTGACCGAGCGCGTCAACGGCCCCATGAAAGAGGTTGAGGCCAAGATGGCCGACCAGATTGAGCCCGGTGATGTGTTCCTGCATACGGATGAGCACACGTTTGGGACCTTCTGCTATTACTTTCCGAACCAAAAGCATTTTTATTATGAGCGCGAGGGCTATGAAGGCTTCAGCAATTTTGACGCGTTTAAGCCAAACGGCACGACGATTGACGGTCTCGAAGACATTGACGGAAACCCGCGCATTTGGCTCGTGCAAAGGCAGTACGCGAGCGACAGAGTTTCCGCAACCCAATGGATTTCCTCCAAAGCGCTCAAGATGGAGCAGACGCTCGGGAACTTTTCGATTCCGAACGCGTGGTATTCGGTTTCGGTGATGCGCGTATCGATCGGTGATCCGGAAGCCGTCAATGACAAGGAAACGCCCGGGCTCTCCGGCAGCGGAAAGCTGACCGTCAAAATCAACTACCTGAGAAGCGACGCGGGCAGCGTTATGGTGCTGCTGTATAATCAGGCACCGATGGCGCAGGAGCCGTACTTAATTGAAACCGGCAGCATAACAAAAGGGCAATCCGAAGTGACATTTGCCAATATTCCTTACGGTGAGTACAGCATACTGGCCGTTCACGATGAAAACGGCAACAGCACAGTGGACATGGTCGGCGATGTGCCGGGCGAGGGTGTGGGCTATTCCAACAGCAGTGCGCCACCCGCCGGGCCGCCCGATTTTGAATTCTGCAAGTTCCTTTTTGATTCGGAAGAAACAGAGTCCATCAGCGTGCATTATATAAACTAGCGTTTTTATCGCAGGCCGGACATCCACACGGACGACCGGCCTTTTTGTTTTGGCGCAGCCGAGGGTTGCGTCATAAAAAGCCTTCTCCTTTGAGGAGAAGGTGGTGCGCAGCACCGGATGAGGTGTCAGAAGCTATCCATACAGACTCCCATTAGTGGACAAAAGCTTATCTTCAAGAGAAGTCCAGCTTGATGGCGAACCCCTTTCTGTCATGCATTCTTGCGCGTATGGAGTGAAGCAATGTATGCGTCCATGCCAATACGGCTCATTCGAAATGAAAATGGAGTTTGCTGCTGCTCTTTGATGAGATCGAATAAGCATGAGTCAGCGAAAGCAGGTTCATATCTCCCTCAGTCGCCTTTGGCGACAGCTCCCTCCAGAGGGAGCCATGTGTGTTTGATCTTGACCGATATGCCGCAAATGGAATAGCGCTTAAGGGAGGCGTAATCTCGAATATGGCAGATGGGAGTCAGATTTCTTTTTCTCCAGAATACAAAAAATCCCCCAAAACGGGGGATTCGAATTCAATAGGATATTAACTGCAACTTCAATAGAGTAATTTCAGGCTTTCTTCCTGAGCTTCTTGTACATATTGAAATACGCGTATTGCCCAAGTGACGCGATGCTGATCACCAACGCAAAACAGATGAAATACACATGCCACGGTGAAACGAGCTTATGAAGAAATGTGAGACCCACTGAGGTGTTGAATATGAATGCCGCGATTTTGCCGAATGTATTGGCAGGGGCCACGATATCTCTGAAATAGAGGAAAATACCGCCTGAAACCATCAGCAGCTCCTTCACGAGAATGATAATGAGCACAAACCAGGGCAGCACACCCGTGACGGTGAAAGCGATCACCGCAAAAACGGACATCAACTTGTCCGCCAGCGGATCGAGCAGCATGCCCGCCTGCGTCACAAGTTTCCGCTTGCGTGCAATATAGCCGTCCAGCAGGTCTGTCCCGCAGGCGACAATATAGGCGATCAGCGCGGGAACAAGCAGATCAAAATAGATCAATATGGTGGAGACCGGAACCAGAGCGAATCGGAACAGTGTAATGATGTTGGGTAAATTCAAAGGTATTCTGTGCAAGACGAACACGCTCCCCCTATAAATTAAACGGCAGCGCGGCTTGTTGTTCATTGGAAAATTAAAATAAAAAAACAGCGCTGTCTTTGCTTATTATACCAGACAGCGCAGCGGTTGACTATCCAAAGTTATATAATGGGCTTTCCATGGGTGAGCAGATTTTCCGCCTCAGCGCACCAACCCCTCCGTGGGCCGATGTGATTCTGCCAAGCTCACAAAGCACGGGGTCCCCGCTCTGCGAAAAATCGTCAATGGCGGTCAGCGGCATGGAGATATGCGTATAGATGAGCTTATCGCCGCCCGGTATTTTCGCAGTGAAATATACGGCCAATCAAAAATATTGTAAAATAAGGTTAACACATATATAATTAAGAGAAGTTTTGAATAAGGGGTAGGGTTAAATATGTTTGAGCAATATGATATTCACATCATATCGCTGTTAATCCTGACTGTGGTTTTATTCAATAACGTCAGAAACGGCGGGGAGAACAGAGCCCGCCAGCGCCTGTTTCGTTCATTGATCATTTGCACGATGCTGCTTCTTATTATCAACGCAGCCATGGTCATATTAAAAAATAGTGACAACAGTGCCGCTCCCGCCGTGGTGTATTACCTGCGCACTGCTGTTCTGTTTCTGTGCGTGTTGTTTTGCGAACTATGGGCATGCTTTTGCACCTGCCGAAGCGGGCGGCGGATAAGAAGGCGCGGTTTTTTTGTTCTGAGCCTGCCGCTGCTTGTGATCACCGGCCTTTTGATATTTAACTTTAGTAGCGGATTGGTTTTTAAAAGCAGTATCGATCATGGGCCGCTGTTTTATGCCATCAGCTGTGCTGTCATCTTTTATATCGGCTATGCATTAATTATTACGTGGCGCGGTAAAAAAACAATGGAGCAAAGGGAATACTATCCGTATATCATCGGGCCTTTTGTTCTCGCGGCTTTGGGTGTTGCAAAGTTCATATGGCCGTTTGACGGGGCTGTTGTGTGGCCTGCCGTCACCGTCGGTTTGCTCGTGCTCCAGCTGTTTGCGCTCGATGAAAAGATGAACATCGATCATTTAACGGGGCTGCACAACAGAAAATATCTCGATACGTATATCGAAGATTTGATCAGCGTCTACAGGAATGCGCAGGGACCGCATGAAAACAGGAACTTTGCGGCATTGATGCTCGACATCGATGATTTTAAAACCATCAACGATACATACGGCCATGTGCAGGGAGACAAGGCGCTCGTCAGTGCGTCAAAACTGCTTAAGAAAAGCGTGCGGCGCGGTGATTTTGTCGCAAGGTACGGCGGCGATGAATTCATGATCGTGCTCGACAGGTGCGGCCCGCAAACGCCCGACCGCGTGATTCGCCGGCTTAAGGAAAACGTATGCCAATACAATGCCGAAAGCAATCTGCCGTATGAACTGAGCTTCAGCATCGGCTGCAAGATATTCACCAATGTGAAGGGACTTACCGCCAAGGATATATTCAAAACGATCGACGAGTTGATGTATGTCCACAAGCAGAACAAAGCGGCGGCTATATCCAAATATATCGGAATTCCACAGTGAATGAGAAAGAGACAACATGATGCAACACAAAACGGATCTTCAAATTGCAAGAGAAGCGGAATTGGTACACATCGCCAAAATTGCGCAGAACGCGGGCATTCTTGAAAATGAGCTCATACCGTTCGGCAACAAAAAAGCAAAGGTATCGCTCTCGATACTGCAACGCATGAAGGGAAAGGGCGACGCAAAGCTGATATTGGTCAGTGCCATTAATCCCACCCCCGCGGGCGAAGGGAAAACGACGATATCGATCGGGCTTGCAGACGCGCTCAAAAAATGCGGCAAAAAGGTGTGTCTGGCGCTCCGCGAACCCTCGCTCGGGCCGGTTTTCGGCATGAAAGGCGGCGCGGCGGGCGGCGGTTATGCCCAGGTGATACCCATGGAGGATATCAATCTGCATTTCACAGGCGATATCCACGCCGTGACGGCGGCAAACAACCTGCTCTGCGCGCTCGTTGACAACCACATTCAGCACGGCAACAGCCTGGGTATCGATCCGCGGCGTATCACAATCAAGCGCTGTATGGATATCAACGACAGGCAGCTTCGGTCTATCACCTGCGGCCTCGGCGGACGCCCGAACGGTATGCCGCGTGAGGACAGCTTTGATATCACGGCGGCTTCCGAGGTGATGGCGGTGCTGTGCCTTGCGAGCGATCTTCACGATTTAAAGGAGCGGCTCTCGCGCATTAAGGTGGCGTATACATACGACGAACGGCCCGTGACGGCGGGCGAGCTCAAGGCGGCGGGCGCGATGGCGGTGCTGCTAAAAGACGCGATCATGCCGAACCTTGTGCAGACGCTTGAACAAACACCGTGTCTGATGCACGGCGGGCCGTTTGCAAACATCGCCCACGGCTGCAACAGCTACATCGCGACCTACATGGCGATGCATCTCGCCGATTATGTGGTGACCGAGGCGGGCTTTGGTGCTGATCTCGGCGCGGAAAAATTCCTTGATATCAAGTGCCGTCAGACGGGGCTCTGGCCCGATGCGGCGGTGATTGTGGTGACAATCCGCGCGCTTAAAAGCCATGGCGGCAAGCCAAAGAGCGCGCTGGCCGAGCCCGATGAAGACGCGCTGATTCGCGGTATGAGCAATCTTGATAAGCATATTGAGAATTTAAAGGATTTTTACGGTCTGCCGGTGACCGTGGCCATCAACCAGTTTGCCACGGACAGCCCGGAGGAGGTGGCGCTTGTGCAAAAGCTCTGCCGCGCGAAGGGTGTGACGGCGGTGCCCACGCAGGTGTGGGAAAAGGGCGGCGAAGGCGGCGTGGCTCTTGCGGAAGAGGTGATTCGCATCGCTGTAAAAGGCAGCGCGAAGCATCCGTACGAGCTGTGTGACGATATACAGACGAAGATTGAAAAACTGGCAAGAACGATTTACGGCGCAAGCGAGGTGCACTATTCGGCGGGTGTGACCAAGGCCATTGATGCACTCAGCAAAAACGGCTACGCGCAGCTGCCCGTTTGCATCGCGAAAACGCAGTATTCGCTCTCGCACGATCCGACGCTGATTGGGCGGCCGAGCGGCTTTATATTCACGGTGCGCAACATCAAGCTGTCGGCGGGTGCCGGTTTTATTGTGGTGCTCGCGGGCGATATGATGACGATGCCGGGGCTGCCAAAGAACCCGGCGGCCGAGCAGATCACGATTGATGACGAAGGGCGGATCGACGGACTGTTTTAGCCAAAGTATATGGGTCGCAAGAGACGTAATCTGCACCAAAACAATAAAATCAAAGTGTATTGAAAACGAAGCCCGGCGTTCCGCCGGGCTTTATTTTTCATCTGAAACAAAATCATAGATGATAAGGCAATCAATAAACACGTGTAAAAGTGTAGGAGAAGTTTACCATACGTGCACAGTCTTTGGCTATGAGAAGCACCGGATGGGGTGTCAACAAAAAGCCGTCAAAACGCACACCTCATCAGTCGCCTGTCGGCGACAGCTTTCCTCAAGTAAACAATGATTAAATGAGGAATGGTGGAGGACGAGCGGATTCCGTGTTATGCAAGAAGCGAAATCGAGGGAATAGCAGCGCTATTTTTAGATTTCAGCGACACCGCAGAGCACGGAAGCAGCCATTAAGGCAGCTTTTAAATTTAATCAGCGTTTACTCAAGGAGAAGCCTTAAAAGAAATGCGTCCTTGTTTACTTGAATGTATCAATGATTTGAGTCGGCCTGAAAAGGATATTGCGACTTGTATAAAGCGCAACTTGACCAAAAAGCCGAGCTGCGTTCGTTTTTAGCTACATCACTTACTCCGTCAGAGCTGCAGATGAGGATACCGTAAAGTTTCGTTAATTGAAAAGAATATTATGTTGGAACACTGTCTTTTTAATCAGGGAATGGTATAATGAAACCGCAATTATATGTAAGGAGCCGAAACTATGAAAAAGAAGACCGCCACTGCGCTCGTGTTGATTCTCGTTGTTATTGCCGGTGCGGCTGTCGGCGTCATCATCTTTCTTAACCAGGTGCAGGCCTTTCCCACTTCGGGGCTGTGACGGCGAAACGGCACTCACGCAAACTTGAATAACGAATGGAAAAAAGCAAGGGATGAGAAACCTTGCTTTTTGCTTTCATAAGTATTGTGAATCTAATTAATCGTTTATCGCCTCAATGCCCATGCGCTTAAGCTCATCAAGATGATCTCGCATCTGTTGGAGCACCTCCGGGGCATGTCCTTCCCAATCAAAAATTTCGCCGATAACGCGCAGCGGATATCGTGTGCGATACGATCGTGTCGGGTTCCCCGGAAACTTTTTATCCGTCAGATTGGGGTCATCCTCGAAATCACCGATAGGCTCCACGCGATAGATGCGGCCCGGCCCGTCGCCGACCGCAAGTTCCGCCCCCCATATGGCGGCGTCCATCGTTGCCGTCAGATAAACGTAGTTGGCTTTTCTTTTTTCGCCATAGTTAGAGCTATAGCCGGGTTCCAGCAGGTCCCCCGGTTTTAAGCTGGCTTTTGTTCCGTGGTAGAAAGGCCCGGCGTTCAAGGCTTCGCCGCCTTGGTAGGGAGACACCGGTTTTCTGTCTTCTTCTATTTCAAACACCTCTCATTCTGTTTAAGCGTTGAGTCATATCCCTATTGGTCTGTATTAAGTCGTATCTCCACAGATATTATACCGTAATACGTGAAAACTGAGAGAGCCGATGTATGTGTAAATTCAGTCCAGAGACTGACGAGCCACATTTATGCGTCGATCGAGTTGATTTGCATCTATTTCTCCCGGCTCATGTTCCCCCTTCCGGGGTAGCCAATGGGAAGCCGCAGGTGCTTACACAATGTCCCGTTTTGCTGATAATCGTGTGCAGAGATAAGCTCTTCGTGTACAGTAAACGAAAAACTCCCGGAACTGACCGGGAGTTTGAATTATTGTCCGAGCTTTTTGAGGCTGAGATCGAGCCGGCGCAGCGTCTCCTCTTTTCCGAGCAGACACGCGGCTTCCACCGCGCCGCCCGGTGTGACCTCTGTGCCGGTGATTGCGATGCGCAGCGGCCAGAGCAGCTGGCCGTTTTTAATGCCCAGCTTTTCCACAAGCGCGTGCAGCGCTTCCTTCAATGGTTCAAGCGCATAATCGGTCTGTGCGTCAAGCAGCGTTTTGGCTTCGAGCAGAACAGGCACCGACGTTTCCGCATCCGTTTTCATCTTTTTGTGCGTATACAGCGCGGTGTCGTAATCGGGCATCTGTGTGAGGAACGCGAGCTTGCCGGGAATCTCGTCGAGCCGCTCGAGGCGCGGCTGTATAAGCTCGCTAATCAGGCCGAGATCAAACGCTTCCACGCCCGCTTCTTTAAAGTACGGCATTGCGGTTTCGATAAAAGTGTCTTTATCGAGCGCGCGGATATACTGCGCATTCATCCACGTGAGCTTGTCCACGTCGAAAATCGCGGACGACTTGGAAAGCCCCTCGATATGGAACGCGTCGATCAGCTCCTCGAGCGTGAAAATCTCCTGCTCGGTGCCGGGGCTCCATCCGAGCAGCGCGATGTAGTTAATCAGCGCTTCCTTCAGATACCCTTTTTTGATAAAGTCGTCAAACGACGCGTCGCCGTGACGTTTGCTGAGCTTTCTTTGCTTATCCTTCATCACAACGGGCAGATGAATATACGTTGGTATCTCCCACCCGAATGCGCGGTAGAGATGGTTGTACTTGGGGGTGGATGAGAGATATTCCACGCCGCGAATCACATGCGTAATGCCCATCAGATGGTCGTCCACCACGTTGGCGAGGTTGTATGTCGGCATGCCGTCCGCTTTAAGCAGCACGTTGTCGTCCAAATCGGCATTGGGCACCGTGATATCGCCGAACACCATGTCGGTGTAGGTGGTTTCGCCCGTTCGCGGTATGTTCTGGCGGATCACATACGGCTCACCCGCGTCGATACGGCGCTGAATTTCGTCCTCGGATAGCGCAAGGCAGTGCTTGTCGTACGTGTAGGTTTCGCCTTTCGCTTCGGCTTTGGCGCGCTCGTCCGCGAGACGCTCCTTGGTGCAAAAGCAGCGGTATGCCGCGCCGGATTTCACGAGCATATCCGCGTGCTGCTTGTAGATATCGGCGCGTTCGCTCTGTATGTACGGGCCGAACGGGCCGCCCACATCGGGGCCTTCATCGTAGTCAAGCCCCGTTTGGCGCAACGTCGAGAAAATGACGTCCTTCGCGCCTTCCACCTCGCGTCCCGTGTCGGTATCCTCAATGCGCAGTATGAAAGCGCCGCCATTCTTGCGCGCGAACAGCCATGCGTAAAGCGCGGTCCGAAGGCCGCCGATATGCAGATAGCCCGTGGGGCTCGGTGCAAAACGTGTGCGTATTTGACTCATAAACATGACAATGCGGCCCGCTGGCCGCATAAGCTCCTTTCCGAAAAGGGTCGTTTTATTCTTTATAGCTGTCTTTTAAGTTCACAATCAGGTTGAACACGGGTTTTCCGGGCGTGCTGTCCGGGTCCACACAGAAGTACCCTTGGCGCAGGAACTGGAACCTCTCACC
>JAEZNC010000237.1 GCA_023441905.1 Bacillota bacterium
GTGTGGACAGGCTTTATCACAGCGTGCTGAATCTGCGCGATTATGTGACGCAGGTGCGCGAGGCGTATCAGGCAGAGGTGGATATCAGCCTTAACAGCACGATGAAGATTTTTACCGTGATCACGGCGATATTTCTGCCGCTGTCGCTGATTGTCGGGTGGTACGGCATGAACCTGCAGATGCCCGAAGTCAAGTGGTCTTTCGGGTACCCGATGGTGATCATCTTGTCCGTTGCGGTGGTGGTATTCTGCCTCGTGTACTTCAAGAAGAAGAAGTGGTTTTAGCAACAAGCCTTCTCCTTGAGGAGAAGGTGGTGCGCAGCACCGGATGAGGTGTCAAGCACAAGCTGTTTATGAACACCTCATCAGTCGCCTGACGGCGACAGCTTCTCCTCAAGGAGAAGCCTTCAGTGCGAGCTTTGCTCATAAAATGCTGCAAACAACAATCTGCCCTCAAAGTGGCAGACAATGAGGATTAAAAGAAGCCTCGCACAGCGAAGCCTAAACTGAATGGAACATCTGTCAATGAAATTAGCACCTTTGGCTCCCTCTTTGACTACCCCTGCAGGGGGGGCGGGGGCTGTCGCCGACAGGCGACTGGGCGAGTTAATTGTTTAAAAGCGTATTGACTCCCTCCGTCAATTGCCGGATTAACAATCCGACAATTGCCACCTCCCTCTTGGAGGGAGGCAAGGGTGCTGCGCAATAGAAGCTGTATCTATGAAAGGGCTGAGAAAGTCTTTTCAAATGAGCTTGTTTAATGAAGAATATTTTGGCTCTTAAACATGGGATTTCTCTTCCGCTCACGCTCCATCGGAATGACATTTGGGATTTTGCGAGCAGCCTGAGCTTCGCACAGCGAGGCTTTAATCATATAACGAGAGAAAACTTAACTTAACAAAATAGAACATTATCGGTTTTATCTAATCACAAACTGCCTATTCGCCAAGTATGAGTTTTCTTGCGCGTGCCTTCACCGCCTCATCGCTCAGCGCGATATCAAGATACCCTTCACTCACACGCCGTTTTAAATACTCAAATGAGTACGCGATGGATTCCGCGTGGTCAAACGCGAGCCCCGCGCTTTCAACCGGGTAAATCTGCTGCATGCGCCCCGTGGGAAACGCGACAATCGGGTGCATTTCAATGCTTCCGCGCAGCGTGTAGCTGATCTGCGTGATGCCGTCCGCTTCTTTAATTTTGTAATCACACAGCGTAAACCAGTCTGCCTCGGCGGCATCGTCACCCGCGACGGGTTTCAAATCAGCCGCGTCGGCAATCGCGATGTGGCTCGCTGTGATGCAGCGGTAGCGCGGGTCGCGGTCCGGCCGGCCCCATGTAAACACCTGCTCAAGGTATAGGCCCGATATGCAAGCCTCCTCCATCAGCTCGCGGTCCGCCGCACGGAAGATGTCTTCGTCAATTTCCACGAAACCGCCCGGCAATGCCCAGCGGCCTTTATATGGATAGCCGCCGCGTTTTATGAGCAGGATGCTCAGCGCGTCTTCACCGACCGCAAACACCGCCGTATCCGCCGCGAAGCCGGGGTTTTGATAGCGCGTGGGGTCAAATTCTTTCAGATAACGAATTTCGTCTTCGCCGGAGGGGATGTAGGCCATGATGTATCTCCTTAAAAATAAACGGTATCAATCACGCCGCCGCCGAGGCATTCGTCCTTCAAGTACAATACCGCGTACTGGCCCGGCGTGACGGCGCGCTGCCGCTGCGCAAATTCGATGTGTGCGCTGCCGTCCTTAAGCGTCACGAGCACCTGCTGGTCGCTCTGGCGATAGCGGAACTTGGCGGTGCATTCAAACGTTTGCGACGGGGCACCGTTGATGAAATGAAAATTCGGGGCATACAGCGCGCGCGAAAAGAGTGCGTCCGGCTCTCCGCCGTTTTCACCCTGCGCCACGATCAGCGTGTTGGTGGTCACGTCCTTGCCGATTACGAACCAGCGTGTGTCCTTCGCGTCCTCACGCCCCCCGATGCCGAGGCCGCGCCGCTGCCCGAGCGTGTAATACATCACGCCCTGGTGCGTGCCCACAATTTTGCCGTCCGGCGTTTTGATATTGCCCGGCTGGGCGGGCAGAAAGCCCGAGAGAAAGTCGCGGAACTTGCGCTCACCGATGAAGCAGATGCCCGTGGAATCCTTTTTTTCGGCAACTTCTAAGCTCAGCGAAGCCGCGATGCCGCGCACCTCGCTTTTTTGCAGCTGCCCGAGCGGAAACAGCGCGCTTTGCACCTGAGCACTGCTCAGCATGCATAAGAAATACGTCTGATCCTTGCCGACGTCCGCTGCCTTGAAAAGGTGCCCGCTGCCGTCCGTGTGTGCATAATGTCCGGTCGCGATTTTCTCCGCGCCAAGCATGCGTGCGTGGTCGAGGAACGCCGCAAATTTTATCTCGGAATTGCAGAGCACATCGGGGTTCGGTGTGCGACCGCTTTTGTATTCATTCAGAAAGTGCGTGAAAACGCGGTCGTAATACTGCTGCTCAAAGTTGACCGTATAATACGGGATGCCGATCGCGTCGCAGACGCTCTTCACGTCCTCATAGTCCTGTACGGCGCTGCAGCCCTTGCCGTCGTCCTGCCAGTTTTTCATGAACACGCCGATCACGTCGAACCCCTGCTGCTTCAGCAGGTGCGCCGCAACGGCGGAATCCACGCCGCCCGACATACCGCAGACCACACGTGTTTTTTGGTTCTCTCTCACCTTGTGCCTCGTTAAAGCTTTTGGTTTATTATACAGGCCGCCTTGGCGGATTGGCAAGCTTATGGACACGTTGTGCGGGTGTGATATACTGGGCGTATGAAAAAGAAGATCATTGCGGCCTCGGCGCTGCTGGTTGCGGCGCTGCTCATATTCTGGTTCTTTTATCCGCTGCGCAGTTATATTGTGATGGGGATTTATTCGGGGCAGCACAACGCAAACAGCGTGCAAAAGCAGCATGGGTTCTCGGTCGATATCCCGTCGGGCACGGGGTGGTATCCGTTCGTGATGACCTACAACGCGGAGGGGTATTCAACGTGGTCGGGCGAGGATGCAGATATGTCGGTACTCTACAATTTCGGCGCTTTTAACGCGCTCACGCGTACATCGTCCTTTTACGATGTGAACAGCGATAAATACAGCGCGTTTTACGGCGCATATGTGCTGCATAAGAACAATGGCGTGTTCGGGTTTTCGGATGATGGGAATGTGGCTATGGCCGAAGTGGAAAGCACGGTGGCTTACGATTACACGCAGCTTGTGATGGCGGGCTTCGGGTGTAGTGACGTTGTATTTGATGTGAGCGGATATGAGATGCAGCCCGGTACTAACTATGCGGGCGGCGAGGGGTGGGTGCTTATCGACGCGGATATAACCGCGAACGGTGTGGCGCATACCTACCAACGTGAGTATCAGGCCTATTTGCAATATGGCCCGCCCGTACAAGCGGCGGAAAAGGATTTTGCGCCCGTTTCGCTCAAAGGCAGGCTGTATTTGAAATATATCGAAGATTATGATTGTACGGTGATGCTCTATGTCATCGCGAAGGACGCGAGTGCGGTGGACACGTGCGATAACGACATCTTGAGCAGAACGAAGATTTCCTCACTCAAGCAATAGGGCGACCTCGCTGGCGGCCAGATCGATCAGCGCCTTAGCGGTTTGTTCTTTGGCACCCGGTATAATGATGCTGCAGCGAGAGATGGGAATCAGTATTTTTTTTGCGCCGCTTTCCGCAATGGCGCGCGCAATGCGCGGCGTGATTTCACCGAGCATGCCGCTGGCCGCGATGATGCCGATACCGCCGATAATGACGTCCGCGCTGCGGACGCGTTCACAGATTGCGGCTTCACCCGTGGCTGTTTCTGCCGCGCCGCTCTTCTTCATGGATGCCGTGGCTCTTGCGTTGGTACCGGCTGCGGTCAGATGAATCTGTCCGCCGAATTTTTCGGCGAGTTTTTTCACGACGGATGCGCCAAGGCCGCCGCCCTGCGCATCTACCACGATCACGTTAAGCATAAAACACCTCTTATGGTGCAGTATACCGTATACTCTCTTTTCGGGCAACGGCAGCGTGGATTCATCACACAAATATTAAAAGCAGTCTGCGAATAGCGCAGACTGCCAGAGTGTCAAAAAGGGTGGATTGGGGGCTGTCACCGATAGGTGACCGGGAGAGAGAAAACGGCTTAAAATCGGCTTATTCAGTCACTCTATCCGGCACTTTGTTACCACTCCACGGCCTATCCTTCGAGATAGTCATCTGTAAGAGGCTCTTTAGACTTTATTGACTTTCTGACTGCCTGAGATCGCAGGCTGCGCCAAATCTGATTGTTATTTGGTCATCTTAAGCAGCGCCTTTATCTTTTTTATAAGAACGACGCTCAAAACCGCGCAGACAATCACGATTGCGACCGCGGCTGTGATAAAGACGAACCACGGCAGCGCGGGGCTCGCTTGTACCTTATAAGATAATGTGGATGCGTCAAACAAAGAAATTATCCCTATCATACATCCTGCATGAAATTAAACGTTTCCCACCGCAATCAGCGCGGCCGTCAAAACTTCAAAATCGTCCTGACTCATCACAGTCGACTCCACAAAGATATAGAGCTTGTTCACGCTGAATTGAGCGATGTAAATGTCGTGCCCGAGCTTGTTCTGCGTTTCCTTGCTGTCGTCGTAACGGTAAAACAGTGTCGACATCATACCAATCTTGGAGATCTCAACATTTTCTGTTCCGCCGCCGTATTTATCGCCAATGGGGGAGTAGCCCAGATCAGACCAGAGCTCAGGAGAATAAACGCTGATTGTGGTCGGATAGCCGCTGTCTCCGTTTCCTATGCCCACGCTGACGTGAATGATTTTGTCGTTTGCATCGTACAGGGCCTGAACGGTAAGGGGTTCCGCTTTGTACGCTTCAGGCAGGCTGTCTCTGACGGGCAGACCGGTTAGAGACTCAAATTCATCGATGCTTATATCCTTTGTGTAGCTGCCTTCAATATCTCTGATCCCGTCTTCGCCGGTTAGTGTGATGGTGTTGTAATGGATGAATTCCACTTTGCCGCAGCCGGAAAACAGCATCATAGATATCAGCAGGCCCACCAACAATACAGTAATTATTTTCTTTCTTATGCTCATCTTATCAGCTCCTCAGTATTATCGTATATCAACGGGTTAACAGTCTAAGAATCTATGTGACAACCGCTTTTTTGCATCCGGCGCACAGCATGATACAGAACAAAGACGCACAGGCAGCTATCTTTTTCATACTCATCATCATGAACTCCTTTTGACTGATTATACCTTAAACAGCCGGTATTGCGCTATAAGAAAAAACGCTGCCAAAAATGAAAGGGTGATGAAAGCCGCGGAGGTTGTAAGTTTAGGTAATTTTACACTATCGTTCGTATTTTTTTCTTTTATTACCCACAACTTTAATATATAATACCTGTTTAGAGGAGTATTCTTAACGGTTTACAATTATTTGAGGAGGATATTTTAATGCCATTAGTCACAACATCGGAGATGTTTAAAAAGGCTTACGAAGGCGGATACGCCATCGGCGCGTTCAACGTGAACAACATGGAGATCGTTCAGGGCATTACGGAAGCGGCAAAAGAGCTGCAGGCCCCGCTGATTCTTCAGGTATCCAAGGGCGCAAGACAGTATGCGAACCCGATCTATTTAAGAAAGCTCGTTGAAGCGGCGCTCGAAGACACCGGTCTGCCGATCTGCCTGCACCTCGATCATGGTGATACGTTTGAAACCTGCAAAGACTGCATCGACGGCGGCTTCACCTCTGTGATGATCGACGGCTCGCATCACTCGTTTGAAGAAAATATTGCTGTCACCAAGAAGGTCGTGGAATATGCGCATGACCATGGCGTCGTCGTGGAAGCCGAGCTCGGCCGCCTTGCGGGCGTTGAGGATGACATCAAGGTATCCGCTGAGGATTCGTCTTATACGCGTCCCGAGGAAGTGGAAGAGTTCGTGAGCAAAACGGGTGTGGACTCGCTCGCAATCGCGATCGGGACAAGCCACGGCGCGTTCAAATTCAAAGGCGAGCCCAAACTGCGCTTTGACATTCTTGATGAGGTTACCAGAAGACTGCCCGGATTCCCGATCGTGCTGCACGGCGCATCGTCGGTGATTCCCGAGTTCGTTGAAATGATCAATCAGTTCGGCGGCGACATGCCGGGCGCTCAGGGTGTTCCCGAAGAGATGCTGCGGCAGGCGGCAAGAAGCGCGGTCTGCAAGATCAATATCGATTCCGACCTGCGTCTTGCGATGACGGGTACGATCAGAAAGTATTTTGCCGAGAATCCGTCTCATTTCGACCCGAGACAGTATCTGAAACCGGCACGCAGCGCGATTAAAGATATGGTCAAACACAAGATTGAAGTTGTGCTTGGCTGCGCGGGCAAGGCGTGAAAAGATCATGAACAAGGTCCGGCGTTTGCATTTCGCAGATGCCGGATTTTTTTCGGGGCATAGCTAAGGAGGATAAACATGAGGAAAAAGACGATAGCCATAACAGCGGCGGCCTGTGCACTGGCCTTGATGCTCGGCGGGTGCTCGATGCTTGCCCCGGCAAAATCTGACGATGAAAAACTTATGAACGGGACGACGGCTGGAAACATACAAAATCTCGGATTCGCGGCAAAGCAGGGCGGCGATTTGTATTTTTATTACGCGGGCGGCGATGACTACGAAATCGGTGATATCATCAAATCCAACACGAATACCGGAGATAACAGTTTCATTATGCACGACGGCGGCTTTTATATGAGCTTTTATAACAACAGCCTTTATTACTGCCGTGAAGAGGGCGTTTACCGTGCGCCGACAGATACGTTTGAACCGAGGCTTTTGCTTAAAGGCAGCATCACGCAGCTTCAGCTTTTGGATGGGCAGATGTATTATGTGGAAGACGAAACGATTAAGAGCGCGGATGCGCACGGTCAGCCCGTGGAGTTTTCGCCGATAGAAAACGCGGACTGCCTGAGCGTTTATGAAAACAAGCTTTTTTATATCGACACCGCTTCGGGTCAGGTGTGGCAAGCGGATAAGGATGGCTCCGGTGCGGAAATGCTTTTTGATGTGAATGCGAAGCAGTATGTGATAGAGAACGACAAATTGTATTATATTGACCGCAGTGATGAGCAGATCAAACGCGTGACGCTGAATAACAAGACACCGCAGACGTTGGTGCCGTATGTGTGCAGAAGCTTAAATATTAATGCATACGGCATGTTCTACACGCGCGAGGTGGACGGACAGTGGGTCTGCTGCAGCGCGGACAGCGAAGGCGGGAGCGAAAAGGTGCTGGAGAACAGCGCCACGGCCGAACGGCATAAAATCTGTATGTTTGGCGGCGGTGCGGTCATCGTGCGCACGGAGGATCTTCAGGCAGCGGCGGAATAGCGATCTCCCCGGATGCATAGTATTAACTGATACTATTCCGGGGGGGGGAAGACGATGGGGCTGGGCATAGACTTTTCAGTGGTGCTTTTCTTCGGGCTTGGCCTCGCACTGCTCTATTTCACGGGATGGCTGCTGATCGCTCCCTTGAAATTTATCATGAAATTCATTGTCAGCGGGTGTCTCGGTGCATTGCTGCTCGTCATTTTAAACCTTGTCGGCGGCCTATTCGGCATTACCATCGCGATCAATCCGCTGAGCGCGCTGATTGCCGGGTATTTCGGGCTGCCGGGCATCATATTACTGCTTGTTTTAAAACTCATTGTGATGTAAAAAAGACGCTTTAATAACGGCGCTGTCCTCACATACTAACTTCGGCGTTAATTTTTGAGGAGGTTGCCTTTTTGCGTTCTTTTAAATTTGCCTTTCAAGGAATATTGGAGGCTGTCCGTACCGAACACAATTGTCGGTTTATGCTCGCCTTTTTCATGTTTGCTGTGGCGGCGGGCACCATATTCGGCATCACGCGCGGCGAATGGATTGCGGTGCTGATCTGCTGCGGCGCGGTGCTGGGTATCGAGATTATAAATATGGCCGTTGAAGCGGCGGTTGACCTCGCCGTACATGGTAAAGACCCGATTGCGAAAAAAGCCAAGGACGCAGCGGCGGGCGCATCGCTTGTGGTCTGTGCTTTTGCGGTGGCCGTCGGGCTTATCGTTTTTGTTCCGTATATCGCGAAGCTGTTTTGATGTGATCGACTGGCAATAAAAACATAATTTTGCGGTTATTCGTCGCTATGTTATAATAAAACAAAAGCGAAAGTATACAACCGTATGGACGGGCTCAATCGGTTGCACAATGTGATTGACTATATTGCGCTGCATCTAACCGACGATCAGGATTTTTAAAGCTCAGCATTCTCTCAAAGCGGGCTCTCGCTTCCGAATACGGGTTTCACAGATCTTCAGCATTGTTACCGGAATCACGGCGGGTGAGTATATCAGAAACCGACGAGCCGGCATCGGCCGGAGAAGATATTCTTTTAATCGATATGACTCTGCTCAGCATTGGCTGAGAAACGGCGGAAAACTTCACCAAAGCGTTTATCCGGTTCCATGGCACAACGCCTAATCCGTAATATATTCCGATATTGACTATGGAATAATGGGGGAACAACACGTGAAACGAATCATATGCCTGTGGATTGTCATTTGTCTGCTGACCGCATTGACGTTTGTCGGCGGTTGCACTGCCGGGACAATGGCCGAGCCCATATCCGTTGACAACAGCATGACGGATACGGAGATATCGCAAACGTTTGCCGAAAAGACCGAGCTGGGAGAAAGCATTTCGCTTTATGATGAAGAAATCGGCGACACCTATGAAATCACGCTGCTGAAAAGCACAGCGTACGACCCTTCAAAGACGGCAGCTTTTTGCCTTGTTCAGGGAACAGAATTTAATGAGACGCAGCTTAAGGTTCTTCGGGATTATCTCGATGCAAACGCCCCGCAAACACTGCTGGCGATTTTGGGCACCGTAAAAGATAAGGAATCGCAATCGGCTGCAAAACGGGACTTTGTGGATAACGCCAAGGCGTACGAAGACTTTATCGCCGATAACCTGTTAGGATGGGTATGCGAGAACTACGTGATCGGCAGCATCGGCTATGCGGGCTATGGAGACGCGGGCTATTTTGCGGCCTATATGCTTTACGGCAGAAACGCCGCGGCGAATTATCTGATTGTGAACCCGGAGATGAAAAAGACAACGGATAAAACGGATATCATCGCCAGAGATGACGCCTTCCATACGAAGGGCAATACCTCGCTGATGGCAAACGTCTGTGTGCTGCGCTCGGAAGATGATCAAAGCACCTTTGCGTTTAAAGCGGCCGATACATGGCTCAATGCTTTGTCGGAACGCAAATATGACGGCCTGACTATCCGCAACGACGTGCTCACCGGGGCTGGGCATAACGTGATTGACTGCGAAGCGCTGCTTCGCGGGCTGTGTTATTTCAGCGGCAAAGAGTTCGGTGAAAACGAACAGGCTAGCGTAGCGGCATCCAAGGCGATGACGCAGGCTGAAAAGGATAGCATCACGGTCGGGAAGCTCTCGAAAGACCACGAGTTTTACAACGAAGTGGTCGGGATTGATCCCGAATGTGCGGACTATATCAACGAAATTTCTATTTTCGATCAGGAGACGGACGACACCTTTGTGGTGCACGTATCCCTGCCGCCAAACTATGATGAAAGCAAAACGTATCCGCTCGCGCTGATGACCGATGGCGTGTGGCGACTAAGCGACCATCCCGAACTGCGCCCGTTGATGGTATCGGGCCAGGTGGAAGATGTGATATTGGTCAGTGTGGGCTATCCGAACGGCTACGATTATATCAAAATCAGAGAGCGCGATCTGCTGCATCAGCCGGATATCTATCTGCAGTTCCTGGTGGAAAACCTGATGCCGTACCTTTGCGAAACGTATCGTGTGGACACCGACAGAGTGACGCTGACCGGCCATTCATACGGCGGCTATTGGAGCGTATACGCGTTGTTCCACAGCGACACAATCGGCAAAAACACGTTTGCGAACTATTACATCGGCAGCCCGTCGTATCAGGCCAACACCAACAGAGCATTGGCAACCGATTTTGACAACTGGTATTACGCGAGAAACAAGACATTAAACTGCCGCGTTTATGTCACGGTGGGCGGCAAGGAAGAAGCGGGCTTCATCGGGCTGATTGAGCGCGGTGTGAACGGCATTATCGAGCACGATTATGAAGGCCTTCAGCTTGATTACGAGGTGATTGACGGATACGATCACAATACGGTTTTCAAGCCGTCAATAAAAAACACGCTTTTAAAATTCTACGGCAAACAATAGCGGATTCGGGTTCATAATAAAAACCGGCCTCCGTTCCCGGTTGAGCTAATTCGCTAACAAAGCGTTCCTATTCTAATACAATGAATACCCGCGAGGCGACTGAGGTGCGATCGATTATACAATAAAATAAAATCCCGTGTTCAAGAAAATTGCCACGGGATTTTTTTCGTATATCACTTTGCGCTTCATGGCGCAGTGACGTTGATGAAAGAATAGGGTTTTTTATCAAGCCGGCTATACGGCGCTTTGTCGTTCGTGCGGCTAAGCTTCGTCCGATATCGGTATCGGCTTCTCGGTTAAATAGACGACAGCGCTCTCGAGCCGGTGATCCTTAATCATCGTCACTTTAATGGTCAGGCCGAACTCCTCGAGCTCCGGTGTCGCGCCATCAGCGGGTATGGCGCCGAGTATACCGAATACAAGCCCGCCGAAGGTGTCATACTCGTCTTCGGGCAGCAGAACACCGAGCTCCTTTGAAACCTTATCCAGCGAAGCCGCACCATTGATGCGCCACGTGCTGGAATCGATCCGCTCGATCAGCGGCGATTCGGCAGGTACGGTTAAGTCGTCCTCAAGATCTCCCACAAGCTGCTCCAAAAGATCATACATCGTGATGATGCCGCTCATACCGCCGTGCTCGTCCAGCACCACGGCAAAATGATTGCGGCTCTTTTTCATGTTGCGGAACAGCACATCGGCGCGTACGGTCTCCGGCACGAAATACGCGCCCTTGACCGCGCTGCTCATCACCGAAGCACGGCTTTTGTCTTTAAGCCGGAAATAATCCTTGGCATTGAGAACTCCGATGATATTATCGGGGCTTTCTGCACAGATCGGGTACATGGAATGGCGGCTCTGGATGATGGTCTGCTCCCACTGATCATCCGTCTCATCCAGCCAAAGCAGAGAGACTTCTGTGCGGTGCGTCATAATCTGATCCGCACTTGTATCGTTAAACTCGAAAATATTCTGTATAAAATCCTTTTCATCGGGCTGTATGGCGCCTTTTTCGCTGCCCGCGTCCACCATCAGCAATATCTCTTCCTCGGTGATCTCTTCATCGCTGCTGTGCGGATTGATGCCGAACAGGCGCAGGATACCGTTGGCAGACACCGTGAGCAGCCAGACGACAGGCGCGAAGACTTTTGAGATGATATAGACCAGCAGAGACAGAGAGAGCGCCAGCTTCTCCGCTTTCTTCATCCCGATGCGCTTGGGGACGAGTTCACCGAGGGTGACCGTAAAGTAAGTCAGCAGCAATGTGATGATCACGACAGAGATCGTGCCGAGCACCGCCGGCGAGATATTGACGCCGATGCCAAGGAGCCCCGCCGCGAGCCGGTCGGAAAAGTTCTGCGCGGCAAAAGCGCTGCCCAAAAGGTTCACAAGCGTGATGCCGATTTGTATCGTCGCAAGAAAACGGGCGGGCTGCATGGTCAGCTTTGTAAGCCGTATGGCGCGTTTATCTCCGGCGGCCGCCATTTTGGCCACTTTGTTGTCGTTGATGCTGATGATCGCAATCTCGGCGCACGCAAAAAGCGCGTTGATGAAGATCAAAACAACCTGTAATACAATTTGCCCAAATATCGGGTCGCTGTCGTTCAAAAAATATACCTCCAAAGACGGATCGTCCACAGAGACGGCACAGAGCCACCGGCTCGAGAGATCCCTTCCTTATTCTAAAGGAATTATACTGTATTGATGCAGGCAAAACAATGAAAAACAATCATGAAGACATATTTGTTGACAAATGAGATGACCAGGCAGACGGATAGCGTCACTTTGTATGTCATTCTGCGCCTCGCGGCAATGCGGTTTCTCGAAAATGGCATGATTTTGAATGTATGAAAATGAGCGTTTCAAACGTATTATCAAACGTATTTTATGCTTGCTTTTTGTCAAAACGCGTGTTAGAATACTCGTGCTGTAGATTTTTAGGAGGTAGCAATGGACGGTTTTGTGAGTGTCTTAGTGCTTGTCATCGAGATAATCCTTTGTTTGTTCTCTTTGTTCATGATCGCTGTGGTGCTG
>JAEZNC010000286.1 GCA_023441905.1 Bacillota bacterium
TATGGATATAATTGTAGAATGAATACAGCGGCTCGGCCGTGTTGAGTCACATTCATTGTTTAAGGGGGCGCGGTATGAAATATTATATTGTCGATGCATTCAGCGATACGCTGTTTAAAGGGAATCCCGCAGGCGTCTGCCTGCCGGATAAGCCGCTCAGCGATGAGCAGATGCAAAGTATCGCCTTTGAAAACAACCTGTCGGAAACGGCGTTCGTGACCGGGCAGGATGGGGCATACAGCCTGCGGTGGTTTACACCGAGCGTGGAGATAGACCTTTGCGGCCATGCGACGCTTGCAAGCGGGTTCGTACTGTCTTTGCTGAATCCGGGTTATAGCAAGTTCGTTTTCCAGACGAAAAGCGGCATGCTCACTGTGACGCACAGCGGAGAAGACTTCTTTCTGAATTTTCCGTCGCGGCCGCCTGTGCCCTGTGATAAACCGGCGTTGCTTGAAGAGGCGCTCGGTGTGCGTGTATTGGAGACGCATATGGCGCGGTTTTTGCTTGTGCTGCTCGAATCACAAAGCGCGGTGCTCACGGTCAAACCGAATTTTGAGCTGCTCAAAGAAACCGGCGCAGATGTCATTATCACCGCTAAGGGGGAGGAAACCGATTTCGTATCGCGTTTTTTTGCACCGCTGGTGGGGATCAATGAAGACCCGGTGACAGGCTCTGCCCATTGCACGCTGATACCATACTGGAGCGAGCGGCTCGGCAAAAAAGAGATGACGGCGCGGCAGCTCTCGCAGCGCGGCGGCAGTCTGCGCTGTGTTGACGAAGGCGAGCGCGTGAGTATCGGCGGCAAGGCGGTGCTGTATTTGCAGGGGGAGATCATGCTGTAGGACAAAGGCAGTTGTTATAACCGTTCTTTCAATATCCTGAAATCGGAGGAGAACCGTGAAAAAATACGTGGTTTTGATGTTCATATTGATTTATTGTGTCGGCATTTTCTCTTCCTGTGATAATGCTGACGGCTTGATAAATACCGTACAGATTAAAACGAACTCGATTCAAAGTCTTTGGATGAAACGGATGTCGGCACCGCAGCGATTGCGCCCATGTATCTGCCAACAACGGCTGACGGTAAAGAAACGAATATGAGTTATCACAAGTCCGGGTTAACGGCTTCCATAACGAATGACAATAAAACTCTTGCAAATTTTGCATTCAGCCATGGGACTGAGTCAGCCGACAAAAGCTTTCCTTCAACGGTTGGAGATGCGTTTTTTACTGATAATAATGGTGATATCACTATTAATTATCGAATGTCTGATGCATGGGTCTGCGAAATAACCAGCAGCAACTTGTCAACGCAGGAGCTGGAGAAAGTCTTGAACTCATTGACAATCCGGATATTATTCAATGTCTTCTCATGACAGCATTCCGAGCATTGACGGCTGGCTCTATTTCTTTGGCTCGGATGAATTTCTTTCGCGCATCAACATCGACACCAAGGAAATCGAGCATGTCGCGGGTAAACCGACGGAGATGCCGTGGTGGGCGAAGATATAGGTAGCTCATAAACACTTGACATTTTCCCGCCAACCATTATAATACCACTGTAAAGCAATTTAGCTTTACAGTTTTTCGTTTGGCGAAAAGATTACGGTGGTGCGGCTTTGGAAAAGGATTTTGATACGGTGCTGCTGCTCGATACATACGCATCGCTGCTGACCGATAAGCAGCAGAGACTCTGCGATATGTACTACAATCAGGATTATTCCTTGGCCGAAATCGCGCAGATTGAGGACACCACGCGCCAAGCCGTGCGAGACGGCATCACCAAAGCACGCCAGAAACTCTCGGAGCTCGAGATGTGCCTCAAGATTGTGGATCGACGCGTGAAAACGATAGACGCTCTGAAACGCGCGCAAGAAGCGTGCGGGCCGCAGAGCGGTATGAAACAGCTGATTGACGAGATTTCGGATATATGGGAGAACAGTGATGGCGTTTGAGGGACTTTCGGAAAAACTGCAGCATGTATTCTCGAAGCTGACCAACCGGGGCAAGCTCACCGAGGTGGACGTCAAGGCGGCGCTGCGCGAGGTCAAACTCGTGCTGCTCGAGGCCGACGTCAACTTCAAGGTGGTCAAAAGCTTTTTAAACCGTGTGACTGATCGTGCCGTGGGTGAGGAGGTCTTAAAAAGCCTGACGCCCGGCCAGCAGGTGGTCAAAATCGTGCGCGAGGAGCTTGTGAACGAGCTCGGCGAAAAGCACGTCGGCGTGAATTTTGCGTCGAACCCGCCCACCATCGTGATGATGTGCGGCCTTCAGGGTGCCGGCAAAACCACAATGTGCGGCAAGCTCGCAAAGCTCTGGAAAAAAGACGGGCGCACCGTGATGCTTGCGGCGCTCGATATCTACCGCCCGGCGGCGATTCGCCAGCTCGAGGTGGTGGCCGAAAAAGCAGGCGCGCTGTTCTTCTCGCAGGGCACGCAGGACCCCGTGAAAACGGCGCAGCAGGCCGTGGCCGAAGCGAAGAAAAAGCTTGTGGACGTATGATACTCGATACGGCGGGCCGCCTGCACATCGACGAAGAGATGATGGACGAGGTCAAACGCATCGCGGCGGCGGTGAAGCCGCACGAAAAGCTGCTCGTGGTCGACGCGATGACGGGCCAAGACGCGGTCAACGCGGCGGCGGCCTTCAACGAAAGCCTTGAGCTCAACGGCGTGGTGCTGACCAAGCTCGACGGCGATACGCGCGGCGGCGCGGCGATATCCGTCAAATCCGTCACAGGCAAGCCCATCAAGTTTGCGGGCGTCGGCGAAAAGCTCGAGGATGTGGAGGCGTTCCATCCCGACCGCATGGCGGGGCGTATACTCGGCATGGGCGACGTATTAACGCTGATTGAAAAAGCCGAGCAGAATTTTGAGATGAGCAAAGCGGCGGAGCTCGAAAGAAAGCTCAAAAAAGCCGAGTTCACGCTCGAAGACTTTCTTGAACAGATGGGGCAGATCAAGAACATGGGCAACCTTGGCG
>JAEZNC010000053.1 GCA_023441905.1 Bacillota bacterium
GATGGCTTTGATGATTTCCTGCGTAACAATATTCAGACCGCAGATGCAATAATCTATGCATTTTCCATCAAGGATCATTCTATGGGCTCCATTTTTAAGATTTATGATGACAGACAGTTCTGTAATGGTCATAGAACAGTGACTATGGGAATGCCGACGGGATACCTGATTAGCGGTCAATACTCTTCAGAGGCGAATCTCCAGATAATTATTGAAGGCCGAAGTGAGGTTGGAGGGAACTTTCTCGCAGGAGTTGCGTGTGATGAAACAAATCCGAATGAAGAATTAGACAGACTTGCCCAAAGGCTTGATTATGCAATCGAGCATAAGTATAATCAGCCAAAGAACTTCTATGGTGTTGGCGGCATTAAAATTTTTAGAGATCTCATTTGGCTCATGCGCGGTATGATGAAAGCTGATCATCGGTTCTACAAAGAACATGGACTATACGATTTTCCTCAAAAGAAAAAAGGAACAGCATTAAAAATGTATCTTGTAGGGGCCCTTATTTCCTCTCCAAAGCTGAAAGCTAAAATTGGAAACAAAATGAATGAAGGCATGATTGCACCGTACAGGAAGATTCTGGAACAGTAATGGCAATTTTTCTTTGAAAGTGTATTCTCATTGTTCAGTATCTTTGTTATAACAAAGATATAATGACTGATGTGCCTCGATGTTGAATAAGTTAATATGTCCAATATAGGGTTCTGGTCATTGACCATCGAAGATGCCCTTGGACCCTGCAGATATGCTGAAACATTTCGTTTAATGTTGGCAAGCAATAGAAAGGAGCATAATGGTATGAAGCTGGAAGGAAATCGGATCGTCATTACCGGTGCATCCTCTGGTATTGGTCTGGAATTGCTGAAAATACTGCTGGGAAAAGGCTGCACAGTTGTGGCATCTGCAAGGCAAATCGAGAAGTTGAATCTGTCAAACTCAAAACTGTATCTCAGAAAATGTGATGTTTCCAGAAAGGAAGAACTGGACGGCCTATTTGCATTTTCACTGGAAAAGATGGGCGGCATAGATCTGTTTATAGCAAATGCGGGATTTGCCTATTTTGAAAAGATAGATAAGCCGGATTGGAAGCATATTGAAGCCATTTTTGAAACAAACGTGATGGGCTTCATTTATTGTGCGGAAAAAATGAAAGAGCTTAATGGAAGTAATCCGTATAACTTTTTAGTCACAGCCAGTGGAATGAGTTTACTTTCACTTCCCGGCTACTCGCTGTACAGCGGTACAAAAGCTGCAATCAGGGGATTTGCGGATGCCTATCGCTTTGAGCTCGAGAAGGGACAGCATTTTCAGGTGGTTTACCCGATAGCAACCAAAACAAATTTCTTTTCCCGCGCAGGCCACAACATTCCGGTTGCATGGCCTACTCAAGCCGCTGATACGGTCGCGCGAAGGATTGTGAGCGGAATACAGAAGAACCGAAAACGGATTTTCCCCTCAAAAGTCTTCTATGCGACGAATCTGCTCAACCGAATACTGCCGTTCATTAACGCGCTTTATGTCTGCATATACAACCGAAAGTTCAAAAACTGGCTGCAAACCGGCCAGCAGAAGGGAGAACATCTATGATGGAATCTGTAGTGCCTTCATTTCCGGCTCCGTGGGGTTTAAAGGGCAAAGGTTATATTCTGATCTATAAGTTTAAACCCGAATTCGTTGAGAAATACGGCAATGTACCGGATTTCCTGCAGGGGCATTATGCCGGCGGTTTCGGAAGCGTTATGCTGGTTGATTATCTCCAATCTGATGCGGGGCCTTACGGGGAACTACTGTTCATTCCGGGCAAATTCAATTTCAAAGGAAAGAAGCTCGATACAATCAGTAAAATCTATGTTTCTTCCTTAGAAAGCGTTGTGAACGGCAGAGCGAACTGGGGAATCCCCAAGGAGCAGGCGGAGTTTTGCTTTGAGAAGCTCCGCAGCCGAGAGGAACATATTCGCGTCAGTTATGGCGGAACTCTTGTGGCTGAGTTTGTCATTCGCTCTGGTGTGTTACCGTTTCCGGTTAGTACCAAATTGCTTCCTTTTCCGCTTGTACAGTTGTATAAAGGAAAATATTACAATACAACTTTTTCGGGAAGTGGCAAAGGTCGTTTCGCTAAAATTGAAAAATTGGAGGTCAATCCGGAATTATTTCCTGACATCTCACTATGTAAGCCGATCGCGGTCATTAGGGTAGAGCCATTCGCCATCACTTTTCCAAAAGCCCTTATTGAAGACGCCTGAAGAATAATACTCTGAAATGTTACTTAAATGAGTGGAACAATTCTACGATCTTATCCAAATAAATGTATCAAGCTGTGCACGTTTTATAAATTGCATTAATTTGAGTGAAGCAGAAAACTCGAGGTAGAATTTGTTGAGGAGAATATATTATGATCACAATGCAATATAGAATAAACTTGCCAAATGATTATGACATGCAGATCATTAAAAAAAGAGTAGAAGATAATGGCAATAAGACGGATGGTTTTCAGGGATTGCTTTTTAAATGTTATTTAATTCAAGAAAGTAATGCGGACAGTTTGGAAAATATTTATGCCCCCTTTTATATATGGAAAGACAGTAATGGAATGAATCAGTTCTTATTCGGAGGTTATTATGATAACATTATAAAGTCTTTCGGCTGGCAGAATATAAATATTGGTGTGCCACTTTTAATAGATCTGAAAAATGATTTTATGGATTCGAAATTTGTGACGGAAGATAAATGCAACATTACTCCCCGATTATCTTTATCATCCTTTCGGGAAAGCGTTTTAAAACCTAACCAAAGTGATAATGAATTTTCAGGACAGGTATGTATATACAATCCAGATAAATGGGAATACAGCCAGTTCTATTTTTATAAAAAACATCCGGATGGGTTATGCAATAGGAACTCTTATCAGATTTTACATATATCTAGAGGGATATAAACCTTAGAGATATAAAATCCACTCTGGGGATCGCGCCTGGTTGTTTTTATGATTTTTGTTATTACCCAACGTTGCGGGAATAGGCTGGATGTCGCTCCGAAATTGGCTGCTTTTTCAGAGACATACAGTGAATTTATAGAAGTTGTTTAAATTGCAGACTTTTTGTTTATATAGTGCAACGAAGTCACTAGTCGGGAGGCTTGTCATGAAATCGATTACAGTCAACAATCTATCCAAAAGCTATTCAAGCGGGACAAAAGCTCTTGACAATGTTAGCTTTTCTCTTGATGCAGGTGAAGTTTTCGGATTCTTGGGGCCTAACGGAGCCGGCAAAACAACCGCGGTTAAACTTTTAACCGGAATGCTGTTTCCAACAGGCGGATATTCTAGTGTGCTGGGCATTGACCCCGCTGTTCATCCTGAGCAGGTTCATAAGTTGGTTGGGGTGGTGACCGAACACGCCCAAATGTACGATAATCTCACGGGATTACAAAATCTTGTTTTTTATGGTACCGTGTTCGGCTTAACTCAGGAGGACAGCAAAAAGCGCGGGCAGGAAATGCTGGACATTCTGGGCTTGATTGATGATAAAGATAAAAAGCTTTCAGCTTATTCTACAGGTATGAGACAGCGATTGTCTTTAGCGAGAGCCATGATTCACAGCCCCAAAATCCTCTTTCTTGATGAGCCCACTTCGGGACTGGATCCCGAGAGTGTACAAAACGTCAACAATTTAATCATGCACCTTTCAACCGATAAGGGTACCACTATTTTTCTTTGTACCCATCAGCTGCGTTATGCGCAGGAGATTTGTACCGGATATGGGCTGATTGATAAAGGAACAATACTTGCGGTCGGCGATATCGATCATATTCGGTCGATGGTCTTTTCCGGCATGACCGCGATCATCAAAGCGGATAAATACCCTGACAATCTGGCTGTAAAAGCAGCTGATGATGGAAGCTGTGAGATTAACATTCAATCAGAAGAAGACTTGCCGTCCATCGTAAAAAGCATTGTGGACGCAGGCGGTAAGGTCTACCATGTATCGGCACGAAAACCCTCGCTGGAAGAAATATATTTTGCACTGATCAAACAGCGTGATGAGAAGAAAGGAGCGGCCCAATGATAAATTCTATGGAAAAGGCTATTATTTATAAGGATTTACGCAGTATTGCTGCGAACAAGCGGATGCTTTCTGTGATGCTCATTGTGCCGCTTGTATTTACTGTTGTTCTGCCATCAATTTTTGTTTTTCTAATTGCATTGTCACCGATCGATTCACCCGACTTTAAGCAGCTGCTGGATATATTGCCGCTGAGTATGCAAGCGGGTGACTTGCGACAATCATTAATAAGTTTGCTGCTTAATAATATTCTGCCAATCTTCTTTTTGATTATTCCCATCATGGCATCAACGGTGATGGCTGCCGGTTCGTTCGTGGGGGAAAAGGAAAAGCGCACATTGGAAACCCTGCTTTACTGCCCGCTTTCACTCAAACAGATTTTTAATTCCAAAATATTGGGGTCATTTATTCTAAGTATGATGGTATCTATTGCATCATTTATCATCATGACGTTGGTTGTTGAGATAGAGCTTGCAATCACAATGGGCAGCATGATCTTGCCGGATATCAGCTGGCTTATAGTCATGCTGATAATAGCACCGGCATTGTCAATGATTGCGATTACCATTATTGTCCGGGGTTCTGCAAAGGCACAGTCTTTCGAAGAATCACAGCAGCGCAGCGTCTTTCTGATATTACCGATTATTTTGCTTGCCGCCGGTCAATTTACTGGTATCTTGTTGATTGGCTCGTGGCTTCTTCTCGCAATCGGTATTGTATTGGGGACAATAGCATTTTGGACTTTAAGAGGTGCTTTAGGAAAGTTTAATTATGAGACTCTGCTGGGATAGTAGAAAAGCATCATTGCTCTAATATGAAATTTCTAAATGCGGGCTGATATTTGGAATGACACCCGTTATAGATTAGAATTTCTTTAGATGGGGCATTATGAAATCCTCATTCAATAAAACCAAGGAGGCAGGAGATTATGAACGAAGAAAAGAAAACCGAAGAGTATAAGGTTAGCGGCGAGGAGTTGATGGCAAAAATCAAAGCCATCATTCGCGAAGGCAACGCAAGAAAAGTGACAATAAAGGACAAGGATGACAAGGAAATATTCAGCTTTCCATTAACCGTCGGTGTGGTTGGTATCGCCTTAGCTCCAATTTTTGCAGCTGTCGCAACAATCACGGCATTAGCCACAGAATGTACAATAGTGATTGAACGGTAGAATGTTATATTAAATATGCAGCAATCTTTACGGGTTCAATAGCATGCTCTTGAGTCTGGTTAGGGTGTTATTTTCAGAAAAAGTATGGGTAACAGGAGTGAGTTTCTGAAGAAAATCTATCTGGAACTTTCAACATAGTGCACATACTTTTTAGATATCAAGATGTAACAACGATGATTTGAGTTTGATAAAATCCAACCTGTTATCATAGGCTTCAATATATATTCCATCATGTCTGTTAAAAACGAATCTCCTAAAAGTCCGCTAAAGTGCTTTTGCGGATATTTTCTTCCACCCGTTCGGGCAGCACATACGAAATATAGTCCTCTAAAAAATGATACGGAGAAAATATGAACATTTCTTTGAATCTGGTTTAGAGGCTGTATTGTGACGGGAAAATTGTCTGTCCATTTGAGTTTAATGAAATCGTTTCGATTCGCTCAAAAGCATGCATTGATTAAGCAAGCTATGGTATACTGATAAAAAAAGCGGAGCAGTCAATGAAATATGAGCTTCTCGCACCGGCCGGAGACATGCTCTCTGTGGTTCAGGCGGTGCAAAACGGCGCAGACGCGGTTTACCTCGGCGGAAAGAGCTTCGGTGCCCGTGCGTTTGCGGGGAATTTTTCAATTGAAGAACTCGGTGAAGCCATCGACTATGCGCACGTATATGGCGTTAAAGTTTATGTGACGGTCAATACGCTGGTTTACGAAGACGAGACGGTAGATTTTCTTAAGCATACGGAAGCTGTTTTGAAATGCGGTGCCGACGCGCTGATCATGCAGGATATCGGTATGATCGCGGCGGTTCATCGCCGTTTCCCCGATGCCGCGCTGCATGCTAGCACACAGATGCACAATCACAGCGATGCGGCTCTTGAATTCGCTCGGAGCCTCGGGCTTTCGCGCGCCGTGCTGGCGCGCGAAATGGATATTGATCAGATTAAAAACTTAAAATGCACCATTGAAAAAGAAGTGTTTGTGCATGGCGCGCTCTGCATCTGCTATTCGGGGCAGTGTCTTTTCAGCGCTTTAACAAACGGACGCAGCGGCAACCGCGGCACCTGCGCGCAAAACTGCCGTATGCGCTATAAGCTGCTGGATTCCGAAGGAAAGCAATACGACACGAACGGTGAATACCTGTTAAGCCCGAAGGATATCGGCTTGTTTGAAGATATCACGGCGCTGATCGAGGCTGGGGTCAGCTGCTTCAAAATAGAGGGCCGCATGAAATCGCCCGAGTATGTCGGGCTCGTGACGAAAATTTATGCCAAGCTGCTGAGCTATTACTCGGCAGGCCGACAGCCAAAGCCGGACAAGCAAGATATGGGTGACCTGTTAAGCCTGATTAACCGTGGCTATTCAAAATCGCATTTGTTCGGCGTGAGAGGAGAGGCGCTCTTAAGCAAAGACCGCCCGAACCACCGCGGGATACCGCTCGGAGAGGTTTTGGCCGTTAAAAACGGCAGAATTAAGCTGCGTTTATCGGCGATGCTCAATCAGGGTGACGGCATTAAGTTTGAACGCAGCGACGACGGCTTTATCTGCAATAGAATATTTAAACATGGCTTGCTCGCAGCGTCGGCTGAATCCGGTGATATCATTGAGCTGGACGCGAAAGCCAAAGCGACGGCCGGAGATACAGTGGTGAAAACAAGTGATGCCGCTCTGACAAAGTCGCTGCAGAAAGCGAACACCAGACGCGTGCCGGTATCCGGCCTGCTGACCGCAAGAGAAGGAGCCCCTATCCAACTCGTTTTGAGGGACGAAGCTGGCCACGAAGCGGCTGTGCAGGGTCAGTTAGTTGAGCCCAGCCGCACAGCGCCTACCACCCGTGATGATCTTTTTACCGGTATTTCAAAACTCGGCGATACACCGTACGAGCTTCTTGATGCCAGTATCGATGCTGATGAAAATATCTTCATTGCCAAAAGCGCACTCAACGCGCTTCGCCGCGACGCCGCTGAGAAGCTGACGAGTCTGCGCATGGTGGTTGCGCCTGTTCGCGTTTACGGCGAACCCATGCCGCCCGTCCGGTACGGCGATGAGGGGGAACACCAGGCGCTTCATGTGCTTGTTCGCAGTGCCGCGCAATTTGAAGCGGTGAAGGATATCGTATCGGGTGATATCTATACGGACGATGTCCGGCTTTATTTTGATAAGAAGGCGGCTTATCCCCGGTTACGGCTCAGGACGGACAGGCTCGCGCAAACGCTTGAGCCGCTGAACGGCGAGCGGCTGCTCGTCACCGATCACGGCGGCTTGCACGTTTATTCTCGGTGTAACGATATCATCATCGATCATACCGTTTATGCCCTCAATGCCGAAGCACTGTCTGTGCTTGTATCAAACGGTGTGAAACGCGCCGCGCTGCCGCCCGAGCTTGACATCGTGCAGACAGCGCGATTGATGGCCGCATACAAGGCCATAAACGGCCAACTCGCACCCGTTGAAGCCGTTTTATACGCGCGCCATGAGCTGATGGCCATGCGGCACTGCGTGCTCTCGGGGGCGCTTGGGAAAAACTCATGCGACCTGTGCAAAGAAAAGCAGTTTGGTCTTGAAGATTTAAAAGGCAACTATTTTCCTTTCGTTGTGGATGAAAGCTGCCGGACGCACGTGTTTCACAGCCGGGTGGCCGAAGTCGATGCGGCGGATTATCTGGTGCTTGGCGTCAGGCATTTTCGCATAGAGCTATTTGATGAAGACGCAGCCCAGAGCAGAAAAACTGTGAAACGGTATAAAATTCAGCTGGCGGGGCAGGCAAGGCCATGAATACGATTTACTCTTTCGGTCCCATTTCAGACGAGCATTGCCGTATACTGATACTCGGTTCCATACCCGGAAAGGAATCTTTGCGCAAACAGCAATATTACGGCCATTCTCAGAACGCATTCTGGCGGCTGATGAGCGCGCTGCTCGATGAACCGTTTCATGAGGACTACGAAGACCGTATCGGCATGCTGCTGCGGCATCACATTGCGCTCTGGGATGTCATCAAAAGCTGTGAAAGGCAGTCCAGCCTCGACGCGCACATCAAGAACGCCGTCGTTAACGATTTTGTATCTTTTTTCGCTGCTCACCCCAATATCACGCATGTATTTTTCAACGGACAAAAGGCGTACAATACATTTGCGCGGTTTGTCGGTTTTGAGTTCCATGGCCTATCTTTCGAACGGCTCGGATCCACGAGCCCTGCCCACGCCATTTCCTTCGAGAAGCGTCTTGAGGATTGGCGACGACTATTACCATACATAAGGAGGACAGACGATGATCAGCTTTGACGAACTCTATATGAAGGCCGTCACATCTTCAGTCAAAAAAACTATCGATTCTTTGACTAATGAAGACTGTGATATGCATTCACTGAACTGCCTGCTCAATCCGAAAACGTATCCGCCCGTGGTGCGGCTCGGCGAATGCGGATGCGGCGATGAAAAATGCACGAACGTCTGCTTCTATGATGCACTCACAAGAGATGAGAACGGCAATGTGGTTGTTGCGGACAGCTGCGTGGGCTGCGGAGACTGCATCGCCGCCTGCGATGCGCATAACCTCGTCGAAATCAAAGAAGTGGTGCCGATATTCGACCATATCAACAAGGGGACCGCGGTTTATGCTTTGATTGCACCCGCCTATTTAAGCCAGTTTGGTGCGGACATGACACCGGGACGGCTGCGCACCGCGTTTAAAATGCTTGGGTTTGCCGGGCTTATTGAGGTGGCGTTATTTGCGGATATCCTGACCCTCAAGGAAGCGCTCGAGTTCGATGCCGCGATAAAGAAGGAAGAAGACTTCGTGCTCACTAGCTGCTGCTGCCCGCTTTGGGTGGGGATGATTGAAAAAGTGTATGGCGAGCTGGTACCGCATATGCCGCCGTCCGTATCGCCCATGGTGGCAAGCGGGCGTGCTGTAAAACATTTGCATCCCGATGCAAAAACTGTTTTTATCGGCCCATGCATCGCGAAAAAGGCGGAGGCGCGGCAGCCGGATATTGCGGATGCGGTCGATTACGTGCTCACGTTCCGTGAGATGGCCGACATTTTTAATGCGGCCGGTATAGAGCCCAACAATCTTGAAGAAGACTTACGCGACCATTCATCGGCCGCGGGGCGTCTCTACGCGCGTACGGGCGGCGTCAGCACAGCTGTTGCCGAAACGGTGAAGCGTATTGCCCCGGGCAGGCATCTGCAGGTGAAGGCGCGGCAGGCGAACGGTGTGCCCGAATGCAAAGCGATGCTGAAGGATGTAATGGAAGGCAAGCTGGACGCGAACTTTCTGGAAGGGATGGGCTGTGTGGGCGGCTGTGTCGGCGGGCCTCGCATCATTATCGATAAGGAGCAGGGCACACGAAATGTGAACGAATACGCGGCGCGGACGGAAGAAAAAACGCCTGTTGATAATCCGTTTGTTTTCGAAATGCTCAAACGACTCGGCTTTGAGAGCACGGAAAGCCTGATGAAAAAGAATAACATGCTTATGCGTGATTTTGATAAAAAGAGATAACGGTTTGCGACAGACCAATAGGCTTACCTATCTCGTAGCGATTGACCGTATTACGAATGCGGGTGATATTGATTACTCGCGATGTGACATCCAGGCATACGGCAATCCTCCGTCGCGCTGCGCGCGCCACCTCCTTTCAAAAGGAGGCTTTCTTCTGCGTATTCCATACTATTGCTTTTAATCTAGCTGTTTTTGGAAAAGGAGCTGGCAGCGAAGCTGACTGAGGATTAATCAAGAAGCTTTCCTCCCTTCAGTCGCCTGCGGCGACAGTTCCCTTTGGACAGAGCCATGGATGCAAAGACATTGCCATACTAAAAGCGTGACAATTGATCGTCGATTAAGGCTTCTTTGAAAAGGAACTGTCAGCTAAGCTGACTGAGGATTGATCAAGCGGTCACTCATTCGGCATATTCCCTCCATCAGTCGCCTGCGGCGGCAGGGTAAATGGTCAACGATCTGAACCATGTGAAACGTTTTTTACATGGTTTTTTATTTTTGCGGCAGAATAAGGATAATACAATGAGCGGGGAAACAATATGAAAAAACAATCTTTATGGATAGATACTGCGCAAAAGCCGACTTTTCCGGATATGCCATTGGCAAAGGTTTACGATACCGTTGTAATCGGCGGCGGCCTCACCGGCATCACAACAGCGCTGCTGCTCGCGCGCGCGGGTGTGAAAACGGCGCTTATTGAAGCGAATGAGGTGGGCAGCGGCACCAGCGGGCACACGACAGCAAAGATTACGGTGCAGCATGACATACGGCTTTCGAAAATGTCAGATGAGAAAGCGCTCGCCTATTATAAGGCGAACAATACGGGACTTGGCCTGATTAAGTCGTTCGTGGATGAGCTTCATATCGAATGCGACTTCGAAACACAAAACGCTTATGTTTATGCGCTGACTGAATCGGAGGAGCATGACGTCATCAATGAAATGACGGCTTACGAGCGAATCGGCGTTGATGCGCAGATCGTTAAGAGAACGCAGCTTCCTTACGACAACCTCTGTGCGCTTGAACTAAAAAATCAAGCCCAGTTTCATCCGCTCAAATACTTATACGCACTCGCCAAAACCCTGATCGGTATGGGTGTGCCTATTCTGGAAAAGACAAAAGCCACAAGCCTTGATCGGGATGAACACGGCCTCACGGTCCATATGGAAAACGGAACGGTTCGCGCTCATAATGTTGTGCTTGCAACGGGGTATCCGATGTTTGAATTTCCCGGGATATTCTTTCTTAGAATCCATCAACGGCGCTCATACCTGATCGCCGCGCGTCAGCAGGGGCCTTCCGGCATGTATATCAAAACGGGAGACCCTGTGCAATCGGTTCGGTCCCTCTCTCTAGCCGGAGAACCGTGGCTGCTTGTGGGCGGCTTTGGGCACAGAACAGCCAAGGAAGATAAGCAGGATACGGGGCTTGTGCCGCTGAACGCTTTTTTAACTAGTTCATTTTCGGGAGCCGAAGCCGTTTACGGCTGGTCTGCGCAGGACGGCAGGACGCTGGATCACATTCCTTATGTGGGCAGTGTTTACGAGCACGGTCCGCAGATATACGTGGCGGCAGGTTACGATAAATGGGGTATGACGAACAGCGCGGCTGCCTCGATTATGATTGCAGATGAAATCACGGATAACAGCACACTCGATTCCGAAATCCGAGCCGTCTTCAGTCCAAAACGTTTTTCACCCGTCGCATCTGTGGGCGGCTTTGTGAAGCAGGCAGGCGAAGCGGTTTATGAGTTCACGGCGGGCAATGCGTTAATACCCGCAGGTACAATTGACGATGTGAAACCGGGCGAGGGAGCTGTGCTGAGGATAGACGGACGCGCGCTGGCTGTTTATAAGGATGAGCAAGGCCATGCCGTCTGCTTTAAAGCCCATTGCACGCATCTCGGATGCCCGCTCGAATACAATGCGGAAGAGCATTCGTTTGATTGCCCCTGTCACGGGTCGCGCTTTTCCATGACAGGCGATGTGCTGGAAAACCCGGCCGTTTTGCCTCTTGAGCGAGTGGACGAGGAGCTTTAAAAGATGGGTCACCACCTGCTGCCATTCTCACCCGCAAGGTATCACGGCAAACCGAGCAGCCGGCCTTATTTTGAGGGGTGGTATTTTAAGCATACATCTCACAACGGAACATTTGTGGTTATACCGGGCCTGTTTCGCGGTGCTGAGAGCAGCGAAGATTTTGCGTTTATCCAGCTTATTTATGGGTCTCCGCCCAGGAGCAAATTTCTTTCGTATCCGGCCGGTGAGTTTGCCTGTCATCCGCAGCGTTTTGAGTTGCGCATTGGCGGCAACCGCTTTTCCATTCATGAGATGAACCTGAGCCTGCCCGAAATTGGCCTCGCGGCAAATCTTCGTTACAGCGGCCATGTGCCCTTACGTTCGAATATTTTGTCGCCGTCCATCATGGGGCCGTTTTCATACCTGCCGAAAATGCAGTGCAATCACGGGATATTAAGCCTTTGGCACAGCGTCACGGGTGATGTGTGCTTTGAAGGAAACAGGCTCTGCTTTGATGGTGCAGATGGTTACATTGAAAAAGATTGGGGAGAGGGATTTCCGGACAGCTGGATATGGATGCAGTGCGGTACCGGTAAAGACACGCTAGTGTGTGCGATTGCACGTATTCCGATTAAAAAGTTTCGGTTCACCGGCCTCATTGCGGTGTTGAATGCGAAAGGCAGGCAGCTGCGCTTTGCGACATATAACGGCAGTAAGGTTGTTGGCATCAGCAGGGGAGACGGCAGCCTGACTGTTGAGCTGATAAAAGGCAAGCTGAGGCTCTGCGCGATTGCTCGGAGCAATTCTTTCGGGAGTCTTATGGCACCATCCAAGCAGGGTATGAACCGCGAAATACAGGAGAGTGTGAACTGCAAATACGATATCTCCGTCTGCAGAGGGACCGAAACCGTTTATTCGGCACATTTCGAGAATGGCGCGCTTGAAATGCTGAATGAAAAGCTGCTGCTTGAATAAGCAATCGGAAGCGTTGTTCATCAAAAATTTATGAACAACGCTAAAAGAGCATATCATCGGGCGGTATTCATTCCGTCCGCTAAATCGATTGCCACACACATCACGTTCTGCCGAACAACATACAAAAGCCGCCTGCGTGTGGGGAAGCCACGAAGGCACATGATAAAGCTGATATGCGTCGATGGTGAACTAGACTTAAACGGTGAACTCAATAATTCTGTCGGTCACTGATACTTAATTCTTTTATTATCGTATTGTATCGGCAGCATGAAAAGTCAGCATTTGTTTATGGCTTTTACACAGGTCCGCTCGATGTACAAATTGGTTTTAGAGTGTTTCGCAAGCATAAAGGCATGGTAAACGCCTGGCTCAAATAAGATCGCATTCAACAATACTTATTTATTAAGTCATAATTTCGCCGACAAATTGTTGAAAAAGGCTTGCCAGCAGGATATGATGTGAATTATAATAATGAATTATTAGATGCTCATCTAACAGTAAGCTTAAGAGGTGATTCGTTTGTCCAATACTTACTTTAAGCAATTTGATCCGCTTTTTGAGACTGCCGGGCTCATCTTTGCATGCCGCAATGCGGATAAGATTCAAAATGAAACGGTAAAGGCACTGAACGAGATGGGATTGAACGGCGAAGAGTTTTATTCGAGCAGCATGCCTGTATATGATGAATACGTTCAAACGTTTAAATCTCAATATCAACAGGGCGTCAGCGATGCCCTGTTCTTTGACGGTATTGAAACGGGGCTGCTGCTGCTGCTTTTTAGTTTGCTTGTGGAAAACAAAAACCTCATTCATGCAATGGACACATTGAAAGACAGTGACATTAATGCGGAAATCATTGATTCCATCTGCGAGATGTATCAAATGAAATCGGATAAACACCTAAGCTCTGATTATATATCTTTTATTGACAGCTGCCCGTTTTCCGATAATGAAAAGTGGAAGCTGCTGCAAATTATGAACAGCCCGAAGAGCCGATTCCAACAGCTTGTCGACAGCATTGAAGCCAATAAGCCTGCCTTTGATGCGGCACAACGTAAAATCTCCGCCGCGCTTAAAAAGCTGATGGATCAATACGCGGTCGTAGTGAAAGAAGAGAAAGCGGAATTATTCGGTAAAATTAAAAAGCTGCTTTCAAATAAGGCAGACGTTTATCCGACCCTTGCATTCCCGATTTCGCAAATGGTTTTTTCAAATAGCTGTTATTACGGACTGCTCAGCTCATTGATTACGAGTCAGGATGAATCCGATCATAACACAATGCTCCGGTGCTTAAAAGCATTGGGAGACGCCAGCCGCCTGGAGATACTTCGGCTGATAAAGAAAAAACCCATGTACAACCTTGAAATTGCTGAACAGCTCGGGCTCACCGCGGCGACCATGTCCCATCATATGAGCGTGCTGCTGACATGCGGGTTTGTTGGTGTTACCAAACAGGAATCTAAAGTATACTATCATCTCGAAAGCGAAGCCTTGCGCCGCTTCGTTAAATCACTAGATAAAGCCTTCGTTTAGATAGAAATTGAGTTGCCGTCCACTTTAAATGGGCGGCTTTTATTTCTATCTAATGATGTTGACAGCAATCTAATTATTAGATATAATGCTCAATAAAGTTAGATGTATATCTAAATAATTAGGAGGTAATGCTATGAACAAGCTGATAAGAGATAACAAAATGTTGTTTACAGTGACCGTGGTGCTGAGCGCAGCGGTATCGGCGGCATACGTTTTTATTGCGTTGATTCTTCAAAACGTGACAGATACGGCTGTCAGCAAGGATATGGCCGGATTTCAAAGGATTATTATCATTTCTGTGGCCTATCTTCTTGGCATGGGTGTTTTGAGTTTTTTTGTTTCAATGCTCAGCAAACTTTTGATATGCAGAATTATAAAACAGCTCAGAAGCCGCGTTTTCAGCGGGATACTGCGGCGCAACACGACGGACTTCTCAAGCGTCAATACGGCCGACTATTTATCCGCCGTCACAAATGATATTAAGATCATCGAAGAAAACGGTATTCAGCCGCTGATTATCGTAGTCGAAAACGCGGTGATGTTCATCACGGCGGTGGCCGTGCTCTTTTCCATCAATGTTATTATCGGTTTTTGCCTGATTGGCTGCCTCGTACTGATGCTTTTTGTACCGATGCTTTTTGGCAAAGCTCTGCAGCGAAGACAGGAGACGGTTTCAAGTAAGCTTGCCGTGTTTACAGCGAAGGTGAAAGATATACTTTCCGGTTATGAAGTGATCAAGTCGTACGGCATGGATCAACATGTTCAATGTGACTATAACAAACAGAATGATGAGAGCACACTGGCTAAATTCCGGGCCGACAAGCTGACCGTGATGAACCAGAGCGTATCCGAAGTGCTGGCGTACATCACGGTATTCTCCGGTTTTTTTATCGGTGCCTATCTCATATTAATCGGCGAAATATCTGCCGGCGTATTGCTTGCCCTGATTCAGCTCAGCAGTTCATTTGTCAATCCGCTGATGCTTGTGATGGATGGCATGCCGAAGGTGCAGGGCATAAAGCCGGTGCTGAAACGCCTTGATATGCTTTCGGAATACGAGGATACGACATTCACGGGTACGATAAGACCTGTATTTGAAAAAGATATTTGTTTAGACAATGTGGCTTTTTCATATGATGATATCACGCCCGTTTTAAAAGGCTTGTCTATGAAGTTAAAAAAGAACGGAAAATACGCCGTTGTGGGGCAAAGCGGTTCTGGAAAGTCCACACTGATTAAACTGCTGACAGGTTCGTATGCCAATTATCACGGAGACATTCTTTTTGACGGAGCCGATATACGATCACTCGATATTCAAAAGCTGCGCAGCATGGTTTCTGTGATCCATCAGAATGTCTACATGTTCAGCGGCAGCATAAAGGACAATATCCTTTTGCAGAGGCCATGCTCAGATAGTGATTTGCATATGGCTTTGGAGCAAAGTGGTGCCAATCTATTTATTAAAGATTTGCCAGACGGCCTTGACACCTTTGCGGGCGAAAACGGAAGCAATCTGTCGGGCGGACAGCGGCAGCGTGTGGCCGTTGCACGGGCATTGATTCAAAAAACACCTGTGTTGATTTTGGATGAAGGAACGGCCGCCATAGACAAACAGACCGCCTATGCGATTGAAGACGGCTTGCTCCGCCTTGATGATCTGACGCTGATAACGATTACGCACAATTTAAGGCCAGAGCTATTAAACCAGTATGATCAGATCATATTCATGCAGGACGGCCAAATTGCTGACATGGGATCATTTGATGATTTGCTGAACCGAAGCAGTGAATTTCGCTCATTTTATTATTTGCCCGATCAGGAAGAAGAGCTGACAGCATAAGCGATAGAAGCAATACATCCATTCAGATTGTGAATCTTATCAACAGTATAAAAAAGCGTCCCCCGATAGGAGGACGCTTTGAATTATATCTAGCCGTTTCACGACATTTACGCACATAAACTGATGGCAAAACGAGAAGCGAATCCCGTCATTTCTTTGTTCTGATTGCCAAGCTGACCCGAAACTAATACATTCTTCACTTTTCAGTAATAATAAAGGATGTAAACTTGCCTTATTATGCCTGTATGTATTATAATCGTGCAAAGAAAGAGATAGTGAGGAAATCATGCTTAGTTTAAAAGACATCTATCTGTCGGTCGGCGAAACGAAGATACTCAAGGGTGTCAGCCTGTCGATGGAGCAAAAAAAGATATATGTGATCACCGGTCCTAACGGCAGCGGCAAGTCTTCGCTCGCGCGTGTGATCATGGGTATACAGATGCCCGATTCCGGTTCTATCACGCTCGGGAATCAGGACATCACTGCGCTGAACATATCCGAAAGAGCGAGGCTCGGCATCGGCTACGCGTTCCAGCATCCGCCGAGGTTTAAAGGCATAAAAGTAAAAGAACTGATTGAACTCGCCGGTGCGCATCCCAAAAGCGTTTGCGACCTGCTTTACAGCGTGGGGCTTTGCTCCAAGGATTATCTTGAACGCGATGTGGATGCGACGCTGTCGGGCGGCGAAATCAAACGCATTGAGATTGCCTCGGTTTTGGCCCGCAATTTAAAGGTGGCCGTGTTTGACGAACCCGAAGCGGGAATTGACCTTTGGAGCTTTCAAAAGCTCGCCGAAACGTTTCAAACCATGCACGATCAGCTCGATACCACGATTGTGATTATTTCTCATCAGGAGCGAATACTTGAGCTCGCCGATGAAATTGTGCTGATGTCTGCAGGTTCGCTGCGCCGCAGGGTATCCAGAGACGAAATTTTAGGACGGGGCATTGTAGACGGGTGCGAATGCAGCGCGAATTGCGGAAAGGTTGGTGTTGGCGATGTTGAGTGCATTGGATGAGCTTCTTCTTGAACAGATTGCCGACCTTCACGGTGTGCCGCAGGGTGCTTACAATATCCGCAAAAACGGAGAAAAAGCGGGCCGCGCCACCACGGTTAATATTGATATCACAAACAAGACCGACCGTCCGGGCATAGATATCACGGTGAAGCCGCATACAAAGAACGAGAGTGTGCATATTCCGGTTATCGTCACAGATTCGGGGCTCAATGACCTCGTATACAACACATTTGAAATCGGAGAAGGTGCCGATGTGATGATCGTCGCCGGATGCGGTATCCACAATACCGGCAAAAATAAATCTCAGCACGACGGCATCCATGAGTTTTTTGTCCGGCGCGGCGCGCGTATCCGCTATGTGGAGAAGCATTACGGCTCGGGCAACGGCCAAGGCGACAAAGTGCTGAACCCCAAAACGATACTCCATGTGGAAGAAGACGCGACAGTGGAGCTGGAGCTTGTTCAAATCCGCGGGGTCGACAGCACACGGCGGGATACGGAGGTGCATCTTGCTGACCGCGCCAAGCTTATTGTCACAGAAAGGCTGCTGACCGACGGCGCTGAAGAGGCGTATTCGAGCATCAGCATCGACATGCCGGGTGCCGATTCTTCCGCTCAGATCATATCGCGATCTGTCGCAAGGGGGCACTCCAAACAGGATTTTTCATTTGATCTGATTGGAAAAAACGCCTGCCGCGGTCATATTCAGTGCGACGCCATCATTATGGATCAGGCCACGGTGATTTCCACGCCGCGTATATCCGCACACCATGAATATGCACAGCTCATTCACGAAGCCGCCATCGGCCGTCTCGAATCGCAGCAGCTGCTTAAGCTTGAGTCTCTTGGCCTCTCCGAGCAGGAAGCTGAAGACACCATACTCAAAGGGTTCTTAAGATAACCATTGATCGCGCCAGGGATTTCAGCAGTCTGCTCTTATGCAGATTTCGGGATATTAAAAATCGTCCCCTCAGACGGCACCCAATAAGGGGAGATGGGGAACTGCCACCGCGGGTAACCGGGAGAGAGATAATAATCTAAAAATGGCCACTGTCTCCCGGCACTTTGTGCCGCCCCCGATCCAGCCCCTTCGAGGCAGTGATATGAGGGAGAAAAACAGGGTTTACAGACAGCAGACAGCAAACAGCCTGCACCATTGCAGGCTCTTTATCTGTTTATAATCGATAGTCAGTCAGCTTTTGGACAAAATAACGGTGAATGGGGAGATGGCGGTGGCTTGTATGAGAATCAACAGGGAAGAACTTGATACGAGGCTGGAACGGTTTTGCTTCGATATGAACAAAACCTATCCGGAATGGGACACGGCTCTGATATTAAGCAGAGTCAACCAGTATTACTTTACCGGAACGATGCAGGACGGTCTGTTGGTGATTAAGAATGACGGGCAGCTTTATTATTTTATCCGCAGAAGCTTTGAGCGCGCTCGAGATGAATCGCCGATTGACGGGCTCTATCCCATGAACAGCTACCGTGATGCGGCCGCCATACTCGGCAGCGGGCTCGGCCATACTTTCGTGGAAAAAGAAATCATGACCATCGCGATTTTGGAACGGCTGAAAAAAGCATTTCATATGGAAACAGTCAACGCGCTTGATAAGACGCTGATGATGGTCAGAGCGATCAAATCGCCGTATGAGCTGCATTGGATGGAAGAATCAGGGAAGGCACATTGCGACTTTTTGGAGAACGTGTTGCCGTCGATGCTCAAAGAAGGGATCAGCGAGGCGGAGCTCGTGGGCACCATGTTTGACGCAATGATTAAGCGGGGTTATCACGGGGTTTCGCGCTTTTCTATGTTCCAGACGGAAATGGTGGTGGGGCAGGTAGCCTTCGGAGAAAACTCACTCTGTCCCACAAGCTTTGACGGACCGGGAGGCGCAGCCGGCCTTTCGCCTGCTGTGCCGCTGATAGGCAGCCGGGAACGAAAGCTAAAAAAAGGTGATCTCGTTTTTGTGGATATCGGTTTTGGTACAGAAGGGTACCACAGTGACAAAACGCAGGTTTACAGCTTTAAAAAGCAGCCTGACGATGATGTGGTCTTGGCGCACAGAGCCTGCATCAGCGTACAGCGCCGTCTTGCCGGTTTGCTTCAGCCGGGCGCTGTTCCGGAAGACATCTATAATACCGTGAACGATGAAATGGATGCCGACTTTAAACAAAATTTTATGGGCTATGGCAGCAGACAGGCAAAATTCTACGGCCATGGGATCGGTCTGTATGTGGATGAATGGCCCGTAATCGCAAATGGCTGCAAGGACCCGCTGATGGAAAATATGGTGCTTGCCATTGAACCCAAGAAAGGCATTCCCGGCGTGGGCATGATTGGTGTAGAGGATACCTTTGTGGTGACCGCTGACGGCGGCCGCTGCATTACCGGCGGCGGGCGCGATATCATCGTCGTCTGATTCTCAGACGAACAAACATATAGTCAACAACACAGTGCAGAATAGAAAAACTATCCTTTGTCAAAAATGGGTTATGCCATAAATTTTTGATCCAGAGGAGGTTTTTTATGAAAAAGGTTCTGCACTTTGTTTTTATTCTTATCATTGCTTTAGCGATGATGACA
>JAEZNC010000062.1 GCA_023441905.1 Bacillota bacterium
AGATGTGCGTCATCGCATCGGCGTAGCCAAAAATCTTCACAGCCGCCGCGCTGTCGCCGCCGCCGATAATGGTGACTGCTTCAGACTCAGCCATAGCTTTTGCCACAGCTTTTGTGCCCTCCGCAAAAGCTTCCATTTCAAACACACCCATCGGGCCATTCCAAACCACAGTTTTTGCGGTGCGAATCTTATCGGCATACAGCATACGGGTGGCGGGTCCGATATCAAGGCCCATCCATCCTGCTGACATTTGATCAACGGGAACAACCTGTGTTTTCGCATTCGCGTCAAACTTATCGGCCTCAATCGCGTCCACTGGCAGGAACATATCCACGCCTTTTTGTTCCGCTTTCTTGAGAAGATTCAGTGAAAGCTCAAGGCTCTCCTCATCCACGAGAGAATCGCCCACTTCATAACCCTTCGCTTTTAAGAATGTATAAGCCATGCCGCCGCCGATAATGATGGCGTCCACCTTGTTGATCAGGTTGTCGATCACACCGATTTTGTCCGCGACTTTGGCGCCGCCCAAAATCGCCACAAACGGGCGAACCGGGTTATCCAGCGCATTGCCGAGGAAATCCAGCTCTTTTCCGATTAAAAAGCCAGCCACGGCGGGGATATAAGCCGCCACACCGGCCGTGGACGCATGCGCCCTGTGGCATGTGCCAAAAGCATCGCTGACAAAAATATCGGCATATGAAGCCAGCTGCTTTGCAAATTCGGGGTCGTTTTTCGTTTCTTCTTTATGGAACCGAACGTTTTCAAGAAGGACGACTTCGCCTTCCTGAATATTATTGACTGCCGCATGGGCTTCGCGCCCAATCACATCAGCCGCAAACACAATTTTGCGCCCCAGCAGCTTTTCGAGGCGAAGCGCGACGGGTGCCAACGAAAATTCCGGTTTGAACTCGCCCTTAGGACGACCCAGATGTGAGCAAAGAATCACCTTCGCGTTTTCGCTGATCAGGTACTCGATCGTGGGCAGTGCTGCTACGATTCTTGTATCATCGGTGACTTCCATTTTTTCGTTGAGAGGCACATTGAAGTCCACCCTGACGAGAACTCTTTTCCCGCGGACATCAATGTCTTTGACTGTTTTTTTGTTCATATATGGCTCCTTTATTGCAAATATGCTGTTACTCAAAGAGTATAATTATCTCGGATAATTTTATTCGAAAAGATTTCAAAAAGCAAGAAAAAGTTATCTTTTTCACAAACCTATTCGGAATGTATTGCATTAATAGTTCACATCTCATAACATATCGGGAAAGCCCCATTGGCGCAGCGCTTCGTAAACCACAACGCTCACGGAGTTAGACAGATTGAGAGAACGAAGGCCTTCCTTCATAGGAATACGGATGCTCCGTTGCGGATTCGAAAATATCAGCGTCTCCGGCAGCCCCTTTGTTTCCTTGCCGAACAGCAAGTAGCAGCCGTCTTCATAATTCACCTCATGGTAGCTGTGCTTGGCCTTTGTAGAACAATAATAGTATATACCGCCTGTTGTCGCGGCAAAAAAGTCATCCAGATTTTTGTGCACCATCACATTCAGATGAGGCCAGTAATCAAGCCCGGCGCGTTTGAGTTGTTTGTCGTCAATGCTAAAGCCGAGCGGCTCCACAAGGTGCAGCTGTGCGCCCGTCACCGCGCATGTTCGGGCAATATTTCCGGTGTTCGCTGGAATTTCTGGTTCCACCAATACGATATTTAAACGCATCCTTTGCTCCTGCTGATAATAATACCGTCATATTATACATAATGTCAGAGTGTGAGGCAATGATCAGTACCGTTTTAAAAACCTACACAGCACCGTTTCAAAACAGGTGCATATTGGCAATACGTTTAATTTATAATATAATGCTTAAATCTTCTAAGACCTGTGAAGTAAATATAATGATCGAACGGAGATATCATGTCGGAAGGACAGAAAAGTTTTGTTAAAGGTGCGGCGATACTCGGTGCCGCAGGGTTGATCGTCAAGTTCATCGGCGCGATATTTCGCATACCGCTGACCAATATTATCGGCGCGGACGGCATGGCGAACTATCAGGTCGCCTATCCGATCTACGCGGCGCTGGTCGTGATATCCACGGCAGGCCTTCCTGCCGCCATCTCCAAGCTCGTTTCCGAGCGCGTCACGCTCGGTGATTACCGGGGCGCGCACCAAGTGTTTCAAACCGCCTTCAAGCTGCTCGTGTTTATCGGCGTTATATCCACCGTTGTGATGTATGCGCTGTCCGGCACACTCGCGAACGCTGCGCAGATCCCCTCCGCGAGGCTCTCCCTCATCATGATTGCACCGTCGCTATTCTTCGTCTCCCTGCTCTCTGCGTACAGGGGCTATTTTCAGGGGCTGCAAATGATGTCGCCCACAGCGGTCACACAGCTCATTGAGCAGGCCGTCAAGCTCGGTGCCGGGTTATATTTTGCCTGGCTTTGGTTCCCCCGCGGCGAGGCGTTTGGTGCCGCGGGCGCTCTGCTCGGTGTCACTCTTTCCGAAGTCTGTGCCCTCGTCGTAATTATTTTTTTATACAACCGCAAAAAGAAGCAATTTCCACAAAACAGAAAACAAGAAAAGGGCTTCGCCCTTCTTTCCGGGCGCTCGACCATGCGCGATCTGCTTTATACGGCCATACCGGTCACCATCGGCGCCTGTCTGATGCCCATTGTCAATTTTCTTGATACGCTTATCGTTACAAACACGATGGCCAATATCGATTATTCCGCGTTTAACCCGCTCACACCCAAAACGAGTTTCGGTGTGCTGACCGGGTCCGTCAATCCGCTGATTAACATGCCCGCCGTGCTGTCGCTCGCACTCTGCATGAGCCTTGTGCCCGCCATTTCGGAAGCGCGTGCGCAAAAAAGCCCAGCGCTTGTGAGCGCCCGTTCGGCGATGGGCTTCAAGCTTTCCCTGCTTATCGGCCTCCCGTGCGCAGTCGGTA
>JAEZNC010000107.1 GCA_023441905.1 Bacillota bacterium
AGGAAGAGATGGAAGAGCCGGAAGAGCAGCGGTCTCCGCGGAGACGTCAGCAGCAGCAGCCCAAGGTGGTTGGTCTTCCGAATTCAGCTGCCAAAATGCGTATGCTGGTTTTTCAGCCGAGCAGTTATGAGGAAGCTGAATGCATCATCGACAATTTAAAGGCCAGAAAGCCCGTGATTATGAATCTTGATGATCTCGAGGTGGAGCTTGGCCAACGGATATTGGATTTTGTCGGCGGCGCGGTTTATTCGCTGAACGGAGACATAAAAAAGGTGGCGAGAAGCATCTTTGTGGTGGCTCCGTCTAACGTGGATGTATCGCAGAATGTGGATGACCGCGGCAGCCGTGAAGGTTTTAGACGATTTGATTGATTTTCATAAGTGCTTTTAGCGACATGCCGCAAGGAACCCTTGTGGCATGTCGTGTATAGCATGAAGTTTGATGGACACATTAAGCGTATGAAAATCTGTGGAAAGGGGTAAATTCAGTGCCTTTAACCGTTAAAGATATACTCGAAAAAACGTTTAAAAGGTCTTTTAAGGGATATGACGAGGATGAAGTCGATAAGTTTTTGGATCAGGTTATCGACGAGTTCAAAGCGCTTCAAAGCGAGCTGGCTTCCGTGAAGGATGAGCTTGCCACAGTACGGGAAAACGCCGAAAAAGTCAAACATACGGAAGAGACCATTATGAATACGCTCGTCAGTGCACAGAAAACATCGGAGCACATTATCAGCGACGCCAAGCGCAAGGCTGAAGTGATCATCAGCAGCGCAGAAGCCACCGCTAAGCAGAAGAGCGAGCAGACGATGCGCGATCTGGAAGAAGCAAGATCGAAAATTGATGAGCTGAAAAGCTGTGCGCAGGGGTTTGCGGCCAGCTTTGCGAGCATGGTCAATACGCAGGCGGCCTATTTTGAGAAAACATACAGAAGCTATTTCGGGCAGGAATTTGCGCCTCTCGGCGGCATCAATATTGATGCGCTCGAAAAGATTGATAAAGATATCACGCGGAGTCTGGAGGATATGACCGTACACGAAAAAGGTGCTGAAAGTGAGCCGCAAGGCGCAAACGATGTGAGCGCCGCCGATGAAAAGGACGGCTATATGGAGCTTTTTGAAATCAATAAAAAGCTCAGCGATATAGAGAATGTGGACTACACGCCCGAGAGTGAAAGCGAGCCGGAAGCCAAGCCTTACGGGGATTATTCATGGATCTATGAGAGCGACGGCCCGCCTCCGGATGAAGAGGTGGCCATACTGGAGCCAAAGGACAAGGATGAATTAAAATCACTGATTGAAGAAATAATAGAATAGGAATCGGTTGTAAGCTTAAAGCAGATGAACATTTCGTAAGGAACTCAGAAGCTTGGCGGTAATTTGAAGCAGATCAACAACTATACGGGTTTCATACTATGAAAGCCCGTATGTTTTTTGTTGAATAGATGATTTTAATAGCTGGCCTTTACGATGTGAGGAGATAAAAAATGAAGTTATTAGCGAGGCGTATACTGGTTATCACAATTTCCGGTCTCTTGATTTTCAGTGTTGCGGGATGTTCCCAAACATCTAAAGGGGAAGCAACGACACCCGAAGCAACCCTTTTATCCGCAGTGGACGAATCTGCTGAAGAGATTCAAGGAACAGTCGCTCAAAACGAGGAGGAGCCTTTCGTAAGTTCATATGGAGAAGACTTTGAGATTGTCATCACGGTGGATGGTGAAACAGTTGCAGAAAAGGATATTGATTTTCAGATCGGACCGATAATGGTTGGAACCCCTATGGCAGCAATAGCCACGCTTCTGGGGCAACCGGATGAGGAAGAAAAGCCGCAATACCAAGGTTATGACAACAAGTGGCATCAATCAGTATCATATAAGAACAAAGGAATCAGTTTGCAGATCTGCTCTGCGGAAGAAAAAGGAGAATATGTGGTCGAGAGAGTGTCTGTCACGTCACCGTTCGGCGGAAAATCTGCGCAGGGCATTTGCATTGGCAGCAGCGACGATGAGGTCCGGGCAGCATACAGCGATATGATTTACCCAGAAGACAGCAGTGAGACGGTCATCGTACTAGGTAGCGTTTATTGGGGAGTTCATTTCCATATTGGCAATGAGGGGGCGGTAGAATCAATCACATTCGGTGCAAATGCGGAATGATGGCGTGCTTTATATCCGCTTTTTAGATTCTTAACGATATATTCCATCCTCGATTATAAAAAGCAGTGTTTTCGTTAGTCTGGCAGTTCATCACTGTGAACTGTTCAGATTGTCAAAAGACCCTGTTATCCGGCTCCCTCTGGCGACTACCCTATAAGGGTGGATCAGGGGCTGTCACCGATAGGTGACTGGGAAAGATGACGGCTTGAAATCGGTCAACTGCGTCACTCTTGCAAGCACATTGTACCCCTCTTCGTCATCTGTGAGAGGCTCTTTATACTTTATCGAAAGCCTGGACAGTTCATCACAGTGAACTGTTTTTTGTATGTCCGACATAAAATGTATGATTATGCGGGATACATCCACACTAACCTAAAGAGGGACCGTTTGAGTAAACAATGGATGATCAGCGTTCACTCAAACGGAAGCATATGATAATAAGAGGATGACGATGCGCAAAAGAAAAGCCATGTGCGGTATGGGGAAGCGATTGAATGAGCTGTCGCTGATGCTCGAAAAGCTCAAGCTCGCAGATTACCTCACGCATTTAAATAACACCAGACGCATGATCTGGGTTAATTTCCTCGGCGGCCTTGCAAGGGGCCTTGGCCTCGCCGTGGGCTTTACGCTGCTGGGCGCGCTGGTTATTTACCTGCTGCAGCAGTCTTTTTTAAACAATTTGCCCGTGATAGGTGATTTTATCGCGGATATTGTGGAAATCGCCAACGAAAGGCTGAAGCTGCGTTAATATGAAAATATGGTGAAGGTATGAAGCCTTAAGCGCGGAATTTAAAATCTTTCAATTGAAATAATTACAGAGTTTGCTATAATAGTGTGGGCTCATTATATGGTAAAATAATAACACAGCAATTCTAGGAGGCTTTCAATGAAGTTGACAATCGGGCAGTTTAACGATTCATTCCCGCCAATTCTGGATGGCGTGGCCAATGTGGTGCTGAATTATGCCCGCTGCTTAAATAACGACAAGAGTACCTGCTGTGTGGTTACGCCCAAGCATCCGGATGCCGAAGATCATTACAGCTTCGATGTTCATCGGTTTGCGTCAATCAAGGTGCCCACACGCACCGAATACCGGGTGGGTGTGCCCCAAATGTCCACTTCGTTTTGGATGGCACTCAAAAAAATCCCCTTTGATATCGTGCATGCACATTGCCCTTTCAGCTCCGGGCTTGCTGCGCGCAGCATTGCGCGAAAGCGTGATATACCCCTTGTGGCCACCTTTCATTCCAAGTTTAAAGACGATTTCAAAGCGGCTATTAAGTCTGACAAAATTGTGGACAACATTCTTTTAAAGATAGCCGGTTTTTATGAATCCGCGGATGAGGTCTGGATTGTCAATGAGGCGTCGGAAGAGACGCTGCGTGAATACGGTTACCGCGGTGACGTTTATATTATGGGTAACGGATGCGATATCGAGCCCGAGTACCCGACGCCCGAAAAGCTTAACAAAATCAACGAACGCTTCGGGCTGGACCCCGATGTGCCGCTGTTTATGTATATCGGGCAGCATACATGGCAAAAGAATCTGCAGCTGGTGATTGAAGCGCTCGGAAAGCTTAAAGCGCAGGGAGAGCGTTTTCACATGCTGTTTGTGGGCGACGGCGCGAAGCGTGCCGATATGGAACAGATGGTGGCCGATTTAAACCTTGGCGATTCGGTCACGTTTGCGGGAAGGATACACGACAGAAAAACAATTGCAAAGATATATCTTCGCAGCAGCGCGATGCTGTTTCCGTCGCTTTATGACACATCTTCGCTGGTTCCGCGTGAAGCGGCCGCGTGCGGCTGCCCCACTGTTTTTGTAAAAGGGGCCAGCACATCACAGGGAATTACCGAAAAGAATGGCTTTTTGATTGAAAATACAGCGGACTCACTGGCGGAAACAGTTCGCTTTATTATTCACCATCCCGCTGAGGCGCGGCTCGTGGGAGAGACGGCGCGCAATACCATCTACCGTTCATGGAACACTGTTGTGGAAGATGTTTATGAGAGGTATCTGTACCTGATAGACTTAAAGAAAAGCAGATTTGCCATGCGTGCCGAATAGCCAGACGGACACAGGATATCCCGGCGGTTTGGGAATGGCTTGATTTATAAGCTCAAATCTGCTATTATTCTACACAAATCGCGGAGGGCAGATGAACAAAAAAAGATCACGATTATTTAGCATCATTTATATGGGGTTAACGGTTGTCGTTATTATTCTGATCGTCCTTTTCGGAACGGATCTCGATGAGATTGGGGAGGCACTGCAGAATTTTAACATATGGTGGCTGTTTGCATGTATCGGATCACTTCTTTTGTACTGGTTTGCTGATGGTTTGCTCCTTTATGATATTACGGCGTATATGTACAAAAGGATGCCGCTGTTACGGTGCGTCAAAGTCGGTGTGATCGGGCTCTATTACTGTGCGCTGACGCCGTCTTCGACGGGCGGACAACCCATGCAGGTCATGTATATGAAACGGGATAACGTGCCCGTTGGCACCGCGACCTGTATCGTCGGCATCAAGTTCGTCATTTATGAGCTTTCATTGTGTTGTATATATGTGATTGGAATGATACTGCGCGGTGCCGATTATTATGTCAACAATAACGAAGCGTTTTGGCTTGCAGCGCTCGGTTTTGTCATCAATCTCGTCGCCGTATTTTTCATTATACTGACCATTATTAATAAAAAGCTTGTTCTCACGATCGGCAATTGGCTGATTCGTGTGCTGACCAAAATCAAAGTTATAAAAGACAAAGAAAAGACGCTCGGCCATTATGCGGAGGTCATTGAAGAATACCATACCGCCGCATCGTACATTTCTAAATATAAGCTGCGTGCTCTCGGTTCTTTCTTTATTTCTGTCATCAACCTTGCATTCCTGTTTTTAATACCGTATTTGGTTTATTTGTCATTTGGATTTACCAAATACAACATGATCGACATCTTCATCATGGAGGCATTCTTGTTCCTCGCAGTATCGTTCTTTCCTTTGCCGGGCGCAGCGGGCGCGTCGGAAGGCGGCTTCATGCTGTTTTTCGGCCCCTTCTTTGGAGCGGTCACCGGCGTGGCGATGCTGATCTGGCGTTTTCTCACTTATTATGTGATTCTGATAACCGGCAGCTTGATGGTGGTGTTTGACGAGGTTTTTTCAATCAGAAAGAAGAGCAAAGAAAAACGGCTGGACAAAGAGATGGGATAAAGCGGCGGCGTTAGCTTTTGTATATCATGGTTATAATACCAAGTATGAAAGTGAGTGCAGCCGTTTGAATATTTAAGTAAACTGGAAAGGCTAAAATGAGTATTGGGCTGATAGTAGTAATCGTACTGGTGTGTGCTTCGGTTTTTGTTAACGGATGGACCGATGCGCCGAACGCCATAACAACTGTGGTATCGACAAGGGT
>JAEZNC010000052.1 GCA_023441905.1 Bacillota bacterium
AAGCACGGGCACAGCACCGAGGCCGATCTGCTGATTCAGGAGTTCAAGGGCAGCATTCATCTGACGTTCAGCGACAACGGCACGGGAGCGCAGGACGTGCATTTTGGCTTCGGGCTTAACGGCATTCAGGAACGTGTGAAAAGTATCGGCGGCGTGCTGAGAGTGACCAGCGCGTCGGGCGAAGGGTTTACCGTACAAATCACGATACCGACAGGGGGAGATTTCAATGATTAAGGTGCTGCTGGCGGACGATCAGACGATCATACGTGACGGGCTGCGCGCGCTGCTCTCCATGCATGCCGATATAGAGGTTGTCGGCGAAGCGGGCAACGGCAGAGAGGCGCTTGAGATGGTGCGGTCTGTAAAACCCGATATTGTGCTGACGGATATCCGCATGCCCGAAATGGACGGCGTGGAGGCCACGCAGCGGATTAAACAGGAATGCCCCGATACCGTGGTGATTGTGCTGACCACGTTTGACGACGACGAGTACATCATCAAGGCGATGACATACGGCGCATCTGGGTACCTGCTCAAGGATATCGGTGCCGACAAGTTGATTGAGGCGATTCATGACGGGCTGCGCGGCAATATCATACTGCCCGGCCGGGTGGCTGCCAAAATCACATCAAAGCTGGTCGGCAGCGCGCCTACGGATATCGCGCCCGGTGATTTTTCCGAACGCGAGATCGAGATCATACGCCTGATGATGCAGGGAAAAAGCAACCGCGATATTGCCGAAGCGCTTTATTTATCCACCGGCACGGTGAAAAACTATATCAGCCAGATTTACTTGAAAATCAACGTGAATGACCGGGCCAATGCCGTGCTCGCGTTTAATCGGCTTGGATTTTAGTGCAGAATAATCCTCATACCTCGTGCCGCAAAGAGCAATGAATACAGTCATTCACTTTGCAGAGGTGAGTGATGCGACGGCAGAAAATGCAGAAGAGGATCATATAGACTCACTTTATCTCGCAACCTCCCGTTGACGTTCAAATAACGGCTGCTGCCGTGGATATACGTTTCTGACAGAGCATAAGCGAAAGACTGCGCGAAGAAAGTAAAGATGTCTTACAAACGAAGACGTCTTTTTTTATGACTGCATTCATGACCTGAGTCACTTATCATATGACCGCGGCGGCAGGTATAGTGAAGCCATCAAATGAATGGAGGAAATAATGATGGATCTTTCGATTTCGACTATTTTGCTGATGGTGCTGCCTCTGGCCGCGATACAGCTGGGCATTGCGATATTCTGCATCGTCAAGATATTCAAAGAAGGCGTTGCGAACTTAAACAAGGTCGTTTGGACGCTGATTTGCTTGATTCTTAATTTGATCGGGCCTATCTTGTTCCTTATCGTCGGTAGAAAGAAGGCGTATTGATGATTACCGTGACGAACCTGCGCAAGACATTTCAATCGTACCATGCGCTCAAAGGCATCAATTTGCATGTGAGAAAAGGCGAGATTTACGGGTTTATCGGCCAGAACGGCGCGGGGAAATCGACCACGATGAACATACTGGCCGGTCTCTCCGTGCCCACTGCGGGCATCTGCACCGTGAACGGCAGGGATGTGACGAAAATCTCACATCCGAGCGACCTAAAAATCGGCTATCTGCCCGAAGACCCGAAATTTTACCCGTGGATGACGGCTTACGAAACGCTGGATTATCTCGGCAACAGCCCGTCTCACAGCGCAGGAAAGCAAAGAATTGAGGAAATGCTCGAGTGGGTGGGCCTCAGCGATGCAGCCAGCAGGCGCGTCGGGGGCTTTTCCAGAGGGATGAAACAGCGGCTCGGCATCGGGGCGGCACTCATCCACGGCTCCGAGCTCGTGATACTCGACGAGCCGTCCTCCGCGCTGGATCCCGAAGGCCGCAGCGATGTACTGCACCTGATTACGGATTTAAAGCATATGGGTAAAACGGTGTTCTTCTCCACGCACATATTAAGCGATGTGGAGCGCGTTTGCGATACGGTGGGCATCATCGCTGCCGGCCAGATGATCATCGAAAAACCGCTGGCTGAAATATTAAAGGATAACGTTGTCCCGATTTACGATATGGCACTCGGCGAGGCTTTAAACGGGGCACTGCTTGATGACCTCAGAAAGATGGATGGTGTCCTCGCGGTACAGGCCCATGGCCGCAAGCTTTCCGTGACGCTCAAAACAGCAGATTCAAAACGGCTGATACGGTTTTTGGCCGACAACGAGATCTCCGTGCGAGAACTTGTTCAAAGGAAAAACGATTTGGAAGATATATTTATCAAGGAGGTCAATGGCAAATGATGCAGGACATGAGAAAGGAAATCCGTTTTGGGTTTCGCAGCTACCGGTTTTTGATTCTGTATGCCGCATTTTTGTTCTTCGCGCTGATGGACCCGATCATGACCAAATTCATCGTGCCAGAGATCATGAAGAGCCAAATGGGGCTAACCCCGGAGATGATGGCGCAGCTCGTCGATACATCGCAGACCGGCGTGATGCGTGCGTATATGGGCGATGTATTTGAGATCATTTCCATTGTGCTCGCGTTTTCGCTCTGCGGCCTCATGGCCCAGGAAATTAAGGAAAACACGCTGGTTCTGCCCATATGCTCGGGAAAACGTTTTGGCAGCATCGCGGGTGCCAAGATCGTTGTGTTCGGTGCGGCCATGATACTTGCCTCCGTTATCGCGGTACTGGCCAATTACGTTTACACAGGCGTGCTGTTTGCGTTTGAAGTGTCTCTCGGGGCGGCTCTGCGTGCGGGAGGGTTGATAGGCCTGTATATGGTGTTTCTGCTCGCGATGCTCATCATGTGGGGCGCCTTATTCAAAAAGCCGCTCGTGGCGGGATTTGTGACGCTTGCCTCATCTTACACGCTGCACTTTGTCGGCGGTGCACTCGGCATTCAAACGTATCTGCCGTCCGGGCTGTTTGCCCAAGCTCAGGTGCTGGGCGCATCGTCCGGGACGCTTGCTCAAACGCTGATTATCACGCTGCTTGGCATACTCGCCCTTATTGGCATCACGCTGATCAGGCTCAAAAAGCTGGAGTGGAACGAGAGACACTGAGAGGCTAAAGACCGGGCAAAAGAAACGGCATATAAACAATCCGCAGGCCTTGACGTCATGTCGAGGCTTTTTTGGCTGACTGAACGGATTGCTTCACCAATCCGTTCAGTAAATTGTTTCTTATTTCCGCGAAACTTGTTTAAATAAGTCGAATTTTGTCTATTAATTCATACATAAAATGAATTTTATGAAAGGCAGGCAGCGTTTATTTATGGATGACATCAGAATCGTCATTGTTGACGACTCCTCTTTTTCAATCGCTTTTTTAAAGGATATTTTTGAGCGGAACGGGCTCAAGGTTGTGGGCGAAGCGGGCACGCTGGAAGAAGTCAAAGAGGTGGTAAAAGCACAGAAACCAACGCTTGTGACGATGGATATGACGCTGCCCGGCACGGACGGCCTTGAGTGCACACGCGCTGTCCACGAAATCGATGACAATATCAAAGTGATCGTGGTCAGCTCCATGATGGATGAAGAGATCGTAAAGGAAGCCAAGAAGAACAAGGTGTCCGCCTATATTCAAAAGCCGGTGGATGCCGATGAGCTGATGACGACCATTAGCAGGGTGATGGCATCCGAAGAGCTTTATCAGTTCCTCGAAGCCGAGTATTTCGGTGTTTTTAAAGAAGCGCTGATGGACAGCTTAAACCGGATGACGAAGACGATCCCGACATTCGAAAAAGAATATGAATCGTTAAGCGAGTTTGAATCGCAGGGGATGTCGATCATTATCGGCATTATCGGCAAATTTTCCGGAAGAATGCTGCTCGACCTGCCCGCGGAAACGGCCCAAAGCCTTGTGGCCGCCGTGCTTAAAAGAGAGCCGAAAAGCAAGGACGAGATCACGGCTGTTCTTGGAGAGTTCGCGAATATCATATCCGGCAATGCGTGCTCGTTGCTGAACAGACAGAAGAAAGAGCTCGGATTGCGTGTGGCCCCGCCGGCCATGCTAAAAGGGGAAAACGTTTTGATTTCCGCCCCCAATTTCACAACAACCAATGTGATGGCACAGACAGATTTCGGAAAGATTATGCTTAATGTCGGATTTCAAAGGGGTGAGGAAAAGTGGATGTAAAGTACGTCAACCCATTTTTGGATTCGTTCATGTCTGTCATGCCGCAGCTCGGCTACGGCAACATACAAAAGGGCAGCCTGATGGTCAAAGGACAGGAGCTCACCAATTCAGGGGTTAACATTATTATCGGTATTGTGGGGAAGATGCGGGGAAACGTTGTTTACAGTATTAACACCGAAAGCGCAAAAAGAATCGCATCGACCATGATGATGGGGATGCCGGTTGAGGAACTCGATGAAATGTCGAAGAGCGCACTCTCCGAGCTGGCCAACATGCTGACGGCCAGCGCGGCAACGAATTTTTATAACTTGGATTTGCCGATCGATATTTCCACGCCCACATTGCTTCAGGGCGAAAACATGTCCATCAAAATGAGCTCCAATCAGGTGCTGTGCGTGGAGCTGATGGCGGACGATAACGTGATAGAAGTGAACATCGCTTTTGAAAAGTAAGAACATTGATGCGAAGGGCTGCAATCTGTAAACAGCGGATGGCAAGCCCTTTTCTTTTTCTCATGCGGAGTATGGTTGTCGATAGATTTTGAACCTTTATTCTGTTCAATCAAAAGGGCATTTTTCATCACTGTCACCTCGCGCCATACTTGACTCAAGTCAAGTTTATCATGTATCTGGTAATAATCAAATCAGGAAGGATAAAAAGAATGAATCGATTTTGGATTGAATATAACCATAAGCCGTCACGACGTGGTATAATGATAAAAATTCAGGCCACGACAAATTAATTTTTGCCAAAGGGGGCGTCACAATGGACGATAATCTGCGTCAGATTTCCAGCCGGATCAGGGAACTCAGGGAGATACTCGACATCAGCACCGTGGATATGGCCGCCGGTATTGCCGTACCCGAAAAAACATATGTGGACTATGAAAGCGGCAAGCTCGATATTCCGATCAGCGTGCTGTATAAAATTGCCGCCGAGCTGAAGACCGACCCGACCGTGCTGCTCACAGGGGAAGCGCCGCGTATGGATACGCACAGCATCGTGCGTGCGGGCCACGGCGTGGATATTGAACGGTATCCGGGTTACAGCTATTCGAGCCTTGCCTATAACTTTATCGGGCGCGATATGGAGCCGCTGCTGGTGTCGCTTGAGCCGGGCGATAAACCGCCGGCTATGGTGGTGCACGGCGGCCAGGAGTTCAATTATGTGCTCGAAGGCAGAATGCGCATCACGCTAGGCAAGCACGTGTATGAACTGAGCGCGGGCGACTGTATTTATTTTGATCCGCAGCTGCCGCATTCTCAGGCGGCCGTGGGCGGTTCCGCAAAATTTATTACGATTATTAATGAAAAATAGTTGGGGTTAAAAATATGAGTGAGATTATGAGCCGGTATTGTCCGCGCATCACGTTCAATTCCTATGAGGATTTTAAAGAGAATTATATATGCAACGAGCCCGAGAGCTTTAACTTTGCATACGACGTCGTTGACGAATGGGCAAAGATCGATCCCGAAAAGCCCGCATTGGTATGGACAAACGATGACGCCGAGATGAAGCGCTATACGTTCTCCGATATCAAGGCACTGAGTGACCGCGCCGCGAACGTGATGGCCTCGTTCGGCATCAAAAAGGGCGATGTGGTTATGCTGATACTAAAGCAGCGCCCCGAGGCGTGGGTGTGCATCACAGCGCTGATGAAGCTTGGTGCCATCTGCATTCCCGCGAGCTATCAATTAACCCCTAAGGATATCGTTTACCGCTGCAATATCGCGAATGTGAAAATGCTGATCAGTGTGGACGAAGACGAGGTGGTACGCCATATTGGGGAGGCACGCGGCGAGTGTGACACACTGCAGACACTTCTGAGCGTGGGGGACAAGCAGCCGGACGGCTTTTTAAGCTTTGAGAGCGAGATGCAAAAGGCGGATGCCGTTTTTACGCGCCCGACCGGCAGCGAAGCGGTAATAAACACGGACCCGATGCTGATCTATTTCTCATCAGGTACCACGGGGATGCCCAAGATGGTTTGGCACGATTTCGCGTTTCCGCTCGGCCATATTGTGACCGCGAAATACTGGCAGTGCGTGCAGGACAACCGCATCCACATGACGCAGACAGATTCAGGCTGGGCGAAATTTGCGTGGGGCAAGATATACGGGCAATGGATATGCGGCGCGACAATCGGCGCTTATGATACCGAGAAATTTGTGCCGCATAATCTGCTCGAAGCGCTGATGCGCATCAAACCGACGACGTTTTGTGCGCCCGCAACCATATACCGTTATCTGATCAAGGAAGACCTATCGGGCTATGATTTAAGCTTTATTGAGCATGCGAGCCTGGCGGGCGAGCCGCTGAACCCCGAGGTTTTCAGAAAAATACAGGAACTGACCGGCCTCACGGTGCACGAAGGGTTCGGACAGACCGAATCGTCGGTGCTGCTCGCGAATTTCCCGTGGGTGGATATAAAGCCCGGCTCGATGGGCAAACCGTCACCGTTGTACAATATCGACCTGATCGACACGGACGGCAGCACTTGCGAAGACGGTGTGGTGGGTTCTATTGTGGTGAAGGATACCGACAAGAAGCACCCGCTCGGGCTGTTTCACGGCTACTGGCAGGACCCGCAGACCACGCAGAAAAGCTGGCGTGACGGCATTTATAACACGGGCGATATGGCGTGGCGCGATGCGGACGGCTATTTTTGGTTCGTGGGCCGCAACGACGACGTGATCAAATGCTCGGGCTACCGCATTGGGCCGTTTGAGGTGGAGAGCGTGCTGATCGAGCATCCGTCGGTGCTCGAGTGCGCGGTGACAGCTGCGCCCGACCCCGTGCGCGGGCAGGTGGTGAAGGCGACCATCGTGCTTGCCAAGGGGTACGAGCCGAGCGACGCGCTGATCAAGGAGCTGCAGAACCATGTGAAGAAGGCGACCGCGCCGTATAAATACCCGCGCATTGTGGAGTTTGTGGCGGCACTGCCCAAAACCACGAGCGACAAAATACAGCGAAACGTGATTCGCCAGAGGGATAGTGAGAAACAGCAATAGAAAGAGAAAAAAGAGCGCGGGAACAGCTTCCGCGCTTTTTTGCTGCGAATATCAGGTGTGAAGACGCGTGTCTTATCACAGCCTCGCCGGATCACTGCTTTGGTTACACTGTCATGGAAAAGCTCAGAAAAGGATATCGGCGGGCATCTTTCTCGGCCTGAGGGGTGGCATATAACAGCATGACGCCCCAGAAACATTGCAGCGAGGACAGAAAGACTCTTCTCGTTACGCGTTTTGACCTAAGTCAAAAATTTCGTTACAATAAACATAATGAAAGCAGCAATAAGCTGCGGGATGGAGAGGCTGTTGAAAAGAGTCTGGATTATATTATCTGTTCTGATATTTGGCGCTTTGCTGCTGACAGGATGTGCAATATCTGAAGATGCTGAGTCTTCCGCATCGGTGAGCGCAACAGCAACGCCCGCGGTTTCGGCGACACCTGCGCCCACGCCCACACCGATATTCACGCCGATACCGACGACACCGCCCGATGTGACGGAGACGCCAGCCGCCACGCCGCAGCCAACCCAGACGCCAAAGACCTCGCCGTCGGCGGCACCCGCCGACACGAAGGCTGACGACACGGTGACGGTGGCTGAGGGGTTTGGTTACATGAAGCTGAATGACGAGTTAAAGCAGCGCATCACGGGCATGAGCTATCCGGCGGACGACAGTCATATTGCCATCAGTTATGACGATCTGCGGTATGTGAAAATCAAGCACTACGATTTTAACGGCAACGTGAAGGACGGGGAGCTCATCGTCAACAAAAAGCTCGCCAAAGACGTGGCAAAGATTTTCTATGAATTGTATCAGGCGAAGTATCCGCTCGAATCGGTGCGGCTGGTGGACGACTACGGCGAGCCGGGGGACGATAATCTCTCGATGGCGGCGAACAACACATCGGCGTTTAACTACCGCAAGGTGACGGGCAGCAAAACGCTCTCGCGCCACAGCTACGGTGCGGCGATTGATATCAACCCGAGACTGAATCCGTACATTGACGGAGACCGCGTTGCGCCCGAGAACGGCGCGGAATACGCGGACCGCAGCAAGGATTTTGCGGGCAAGATTGACCACGATGACGCGTGCTATAAGATATTTATTGCGCACGGCTGGACGTGGGGCGGCGACTGGAAGGGTGACAAGGATTATCAGCACTTCTCAAAGGATATCGGGTTTTAAGGGGTGATAAGAAGCGCTGCAGATAACTATTTTTGTTTGATAGCGCTTTTATTTGAGGAGAGACGGATGACAAGTAAAATACAATGCCCATGCTGTGGCTACTGCACAATTGAAAGCGATGATGAAGTTATTGTGGATATTTGCGATATTTGTTTATGGCAATATGATGTAACTGCTCACAAGTATCCAGACAGAGTAATAGGTCCTAATAAAATATCTTTAAATGATGCAAAAGAGAACTTCTTAAGGTTTGGCATATCAAAGACTGAGCATATCGGCAAAGCAATGAATCGGAAACCAGACATTTCGGATATATGTAAATAGAAGCTTTTACTGCAAATAAATTAATCAAAAATATAAGAAGTTAGCCCCAGTTCTTACGGCTAACTCCCTGTGAATAAAGAAATAGGTATACCCGAGGCTTCGCAGAATTTCTAGAGTTGCAATTATATCGTGACTATGAAAAGTTATTAAAGTGGTCATTCTGAACGAGCGAAGCGAATGAAGAATCTGTTACAGATCCTTCGTCGCTCCGCTCCTCAGGATTGACCGAAGCAGTAGCTTCTCATAGCAACAATCGTTTTGTCTGACAGTGCTTTTAATTTAAGAAGAGAATCCGTTGGGCTTCTTAACTGGTAAGGCTATCTTGTATTCCTTTATATCTTTTATAAATACTGGGATCGGCAAATTTTCCATCATACCAAACAGCGTACTTAGGACAAAAATTGTAGCATCGCATGCAAGTTGTACAGGTCGGTAAAAAAGTAAAGGCGCCGTTTGAATACACAATGCTCTTTGTAGGGCAATTATTCACACAACGCATGCAAGAGCTGCACTTGGCTATATCGACATTCAGATATTTAAAATGATTCTTTTTTTCCGCAGCAGTTGCTTTTCTGATGATGATACCGGGGATAAGATAGGGCCCGATATTTGTGATATATTTACGATCAGATATAAGATTGCTAATAGGTTTGTCGATACTGTTTTGGCACTTTTTCAGCCTCGCTTTTAATACCTCTCTTGATACAGGCTTCGTTTTCAGCTTGGGGGTCGACAAGTTGTTGCATATCCGTAGCCTAACATATCCCGCCATCTCTAAGTTATATTTTTTAAGTGCTTTCTTCACGACGAATGGCCCCATCGCATCCATATAGCCGACTGTGGTCATGATGAAATATTTCTTCTTCGCAGTATTTAACGCGCCTATACTTTTTTCAAAGAACTCCTTTATGATGTGAGGCATATCAGCGCCATATACCGGAAAGGCGAACCCAATATAATCTGCTTTCTCAATGACCGATTGAAGATTCTCAATTCTGTTTTCAACGGAGTAAATCGTGCATTCATGTTTTTTTTGTTCTATTGCTTTTTGGAATTGATGGACGGCCCATTCCGTATTCCCTGTGCCGCTGAAATAGAAAACAGTGAATTTCATAATTCCCCCTCATTTATGATGGATGAATCTCCTAAAAGCCTGATGCCGCTTGTTTCAATCATGGGCATGATGCTGCCATCCTTTCATCGCATAATCGATAAACGCTCTCACGTCTTTTTCCGCGTTGTCCATGCTGCCGCTCAACAGGCTGTATGAGATGATAAATCCGAACAGCTGGTTAAACATAATGTCGGCGCTCACATCCGGCGCAATTTCGCCGCGCTGTTTTGCGGCATCGAGCATCTGAGACACATAGCCTTTCACGGCAGGGATAATGCTGTCACCAAGCTGCTTGAGCAGTTTCGGGCGGTGCACCACTTCAGGCAGCACCGATTTGAAAAACAGCTTGTTTTTATGAGCGATGGATAGCCGATCGAGCAGAATCTCTGCCAATAACTCTTCGATGGGTGAGTCCTTTTTTTCTTCGAGAATATCGCGGATTGGCTTTTCGAGCTTGGGCTGAATGACCCGGATCATCAATGGCACCATTTTTTCAAGTATCGCGCCCTTGCTGGGGAAATACCGAAATATTGTTCCTTCCGCAACGCCCGCTTTTTCCGCGATTTCCTTCGTCTTAGTGCTTTCAAAGCCTTTTTCTGAGAAAATCTCTATTGCCGCGTTGATGATCCGCACCTCTTTGTCCGGGCTGTTTTCCATATAATGGCTGATGGTCTGCTGAAAATCATAGTTTAAATTTTTGTCCATAACATTCCCCCAAAAATGAGTGAGCACTCAATCATTATTATAAACAGCATATTTGCTTTGTCAACAAAAAATTCCATAAACACAGCAAAACGAGTCGGGCGATATTCGTGCATATCAGAGACGGTGAAATCGAGGATATCAAAAAAGCGTTTCACCTGTAGTCAAACGACATGAACAGCTTTACGGCTGCTCTTTTTTTATAAGACCTTGGTCATAATAGTGAGAAAATAAAAAAGAGGCAGTTTACAAGTTATGTGATACAATGACATATAGAATATGAAGATATAAGGAGATAAGGAAAAAGAAAACAAATCCTATCCACTGCAATATGCCAATAAATGATGGTTCCATCGATTGAGAAGGAGAGGGTTATGATAAGAAAAGCATTGATTTTTTTGGCTGCGGTGATGGCTGTTCTGTCTGCCGGCTGTCAAGCCACACCGGACAAGCCCGTCGTGGTGCAAAAGAATTTGGCGCAGATGATTGAAAAAGGCACATCGGGCAGCGCAAAACCGGAGACTTCACAAGGACCCGTCAGCTATGCCGGGCTGCGCGCACATGACGGCGTTCCGGAGCGTTTTCAAAAGACGATCACCGAGGGAACCCTCACCATCAATTGTGACGCGGCTGTTGAGTTGCCCGAAACTTACAAG
>JAEZNC010000207.1 GCA_023441905.1 Bacillota bacterium
GCGCTCGCCAAAAAGGATATCGCCATTGCGATCATCACAACGTCGGAAACGAACATCAGCTTTTGTGTGGACACGGGCAAAGCCGCCGATGCCATCGGTGTGGTGGCGGAAGCGTTCTGTTTGTAATGAAGAATTAAGAATGCAGAATTCATAATTGAGCGATAAGGCGCGGCGATGGCCGCGCTTTTTGATTATGGGCTTTAGCCTGTTGAGCATGAAGCGAGTTTCTCGAAAGAGAAATGAGCCATGCGAAACAATAAACCACCCGCTATGCGGGTGCGCGACAGAGGTTATACAAAAAGTCACCAATCCGATAGTATAGAGATGTTCAAGCCTCTACGAAAGAAAGGATAGGTGACTTAATGGCAAACAAAGAACATAGTCTGGCACATACGAAATGGATGTGCAAATATCACATAGTGTTTACACCTAAGTATAGGCGTAAAGCGATCTACAATCAATATAAAAGCAGTTTACGAGAAATATTGAGGCTACTATGCAAGTATAAAGGGGTAGAGATAATAGAGGGACACCTAATGCCGGATCATATCCACGATGCTTGTGAGCATTCCGCCAAAGATGAGTGTATCGAGCTTTATGGGATACCTAAAGGGCAAAAGTGCATTGATGATGTTTGATAAGCATGCAAATTTGAAGTACAAATTTGGGAACAGACACTTTTGGGCAGAAGGATATTATGTCAGCACAGTCGGACTAAATGAAGCAACAATAAAGAAATATATCGAAGAGCCAGAGAAGCACGATATAGCCTTAGCTAAGCTAAGTGTAAAAGAGTACGAGGACCCTTTTAAGGGGTAGCTGGTATTACAAGCACTCCTTTAGGAGTGGTAAAAGTGGCAAAGGCATTAGAGGCTTGAACGGATGTGAAAGCCAGCGTCTTTAGGCGCTGGCCGGTAACATAGGGCTTATAGCCCTAGTGCAAACCACCCGTTGGACGGGTGGTTATGACTTGTGTCTGTGAAATCTCGTGTAAAAAACGCCCCAGCTTGATGAAAAGCCCTACCTGTCATGCTGAGGAGCGAAGCGACGTGAGCATCCCATGTTAAAACGTTCTATACATGGGATTTCTCGATCGCTTACGCTCGCTCGAAATGACATTTGCTACTTTGTCAGCATTCTGGGGCATTCAATGAACGCCCCTACGTTTCAGTCGATATCATGCAATATTTTGTTTGTCACGGCAGTCAGATATTCGTCAACCATCGGTTGCGGATTCTCATATGTGAAGGGAGGGCGTGGAAACCCTCCCCTACTTTCGATGCATTATCTTGAAGCCTTTAATTTCGTCACAGCGGCAAGATATTCGCTAATCAGCGGATGAGGATTTTCTTCGGCGGCGCTTAATTGCGGCTGAAACAGTGTAACAATAAAAAACGGATGTTTCTCAATGAGCATGATACGCGCTTCCCCGTCATCATCAACACCAGCCACTTTAAATCCGCTCTCGTTCAATTGATTCTGAAACGATCTGTTCAGCCCAAAGCTGCAGTTGTATTTTTCTTGCGTCTCGGTAACGCCGTATATATCATACAGTATCGATTCGCTGTCGATATGAATCTGCCGCGTCTGCCCCACGAGTGAACAGGACAGCTCAGAAATATAGGCATTCGGCGCATAAAGATCAAAACCGGGAGTCGTTAATGCGTCAATATGCAGCACGCTGCGTCCGTATTCGATCACCGCGTGCTGAAATCCGCCGCATGTGCCTAAAAACGGTACGTTGTTTTCCCGCGCAAACCGGATGGCGTTGACCGCGCCGTTCATGCTTTTGTATGGGCTGCCGGGGGCACCCCATAACCCGTCGACGCTTTCCAGCCCGTTCCGGGTGTCCTCAAAAGTCTGTGTCGGCATCCATTGATAATCAAGCTCAGTGCCAAGCCGTTTCGCGCTTTGCAGCAGCGCATGCTGCGTCGCCAAATGCGACGGACGGCCATCAAAATCGCCGATGATCCCAATTTTCACAAACTTATCCCCGCCTCTATTTACTTTTGGCCGTTTATATTCGCTGCGTCGCTTACCGCCGTTATGCCGAAACGGGATTGGTATTGCCTTTCGAGCCTCTCACGCGGCAGTATTGGCCCGTGCCCCGGGCAGATGAATTTAGTCTTCGTATTGAGAATGATCTCCCACGCGCTGCTAACCTGATCAGGACAATCGGCAAACGGCGGATAGAGCGAGTTCCCTAAACCGAACACCGTATCGCCCGCGAAAAAATAATCGCCGATGAGCAGACCGATAGAGCCCTTTGTATGCGCGCCAAGCGTCAGCACCGCAGCATCGAAGCCGAATTCGGAGAGGTCACGCGCCGTATCCACGGCAATAACGTTCCGCGTTACCGCATCATAGTGCTCTGTCTGCATCGGCACCATCCTGTGCCCCGCATTGGAAATGAACCGCGTGACCGGATACGTCCCTTTCGGAACGGGTGTGTTTCCCCGCATCAAACAATCCGCCTCCGCCGCACCGACAATCACCGCTGCGCCCGTATACGTCTGCAGCGCCTTGGCACTTCCCGCGTGATCATAATGCGTATGGGTGAGCAGCAGCAGCGGGATTTCCACGCTCAGCGGCCACATCAGCTTTTTAAAAGCCACAATACGCCCTTTTCTTGCCGCGTCCACCACAATACCGCGCTGCCCGTCCTGAACAAGCCACGACGTCCCCACAAGCCTTTGAACGTTCATAAGGAAGCCTCCTTAATCATATTCACATTGCGTGCGTTCCCTTATATCGTCGATCATGCCGAGCACCTTAGGCCAGTGTCCGGTTTTTGCGATCACAACCCCCATCAGCATACCGATATGCATGTCGAGATGGCGGTGCTGCCCAAGTATCAGTTCAAACCGCGTATACGCGCAATTCTCCGGTCTTTCGTTCAGTGTATCTTCAGTCAATGAATCTAAATAGCTGTTGATTTTTGTTTCGACCTGATCCGTATAAACGCGGAGCGCTTCACGTGATACGAATTCTTTGGCGGGTGTATTCAAATCGTTAAGGCCGTCCGCGTGAAAGTCCGGCTCGGTATAGACATACGGATTGATATAACATCTGTCGAGCGAGTGCAGCGTATGGTATACATGCTTATAAAGCGGCGTGCCGCAATACAGCTCGCTCCACATGTCATCCGTGATGCAGTCGATCACATTTTTCAGGCTCCAGATCGATTTCTGAGTGTTTTTTCTGATAATCACCAGAACAGTCTGGTCCATTGCGTGTCACCTCCGCTTAATAAAACAAGCGCCGCCTGACCTCTTCCTTGAAGTTCTTTCGGTGCTCGAGTATCAAAGATGCCGTGCCCAAAATCGCACAGGGAATCAGAGCGTAAAATGACCATTTCAAATCAAACGCCGCCTGTTCATTGAGTCTCACGATGATCTCCACAATAAGAACGAATAGTCCTATGGCGAAGAAAATCCCTGCCGCTTTTTTGAGCAGCGTCATGCGTGCCGATTTCGTGAACAGCAGCGCGAGTATAATGATCGCGATGCTGGCTGCCACTGTGATTGGCAGACCGAGGCTCACAAACCAGTGTCCGCCGTTAGTTCGCTCTATGAACAGCAGATACAGCAACACGGCTGCGCAGTTGGCGGACAGAAACAGTACGGTGTAATAGCGTTTGAAATAGAACGGCAGCACAATGAAAATGAAAATCAGCGCCATTGCTCCCACAATATATGCCGACCATGAGAGTCCTCCGCCGTCCAGTATGTCGAGCAGTATCGTAATCATAATCGGTATCATCAGAATGAGCCCGATCAGCGTCGCAAAGTAACGCTTGTCAATACGATTGATAAGCGTTTCCAGATACCTTGGATACGGCCTCTCTGCCGGTTCCTGCCACGGCGTTTTTGGGTTTAATACCTCAACGCAGCAAAGCGGGCAGTATTTTTCACTTTTTTCGAGTTCCACACCGCAGTTCACACAGTAAGACATCGTTACTCTCCTCTTGATCTACCATCTTTGGTTGCTTTCAATTTTCACCGGCACGCCAAGCTTCACCAATAAGCGAAAAAACGCGCGCTCGATTGTGCTTTCCTTTATCGTCCTGACGAAATTCATGATGAGCGTGCCTTTGTACGTGAGCGCGCCGCATACCACTTTGTTGCGCGACAGCGGCCCGAGTATAAAATCCATGCGCGTCACATACCGTGCCATCTCCTCCGGCAGTATTACATTGCCGAGATTCGATATGCTTGTGGAGCTTTTGCGGTCTCCGACAAGGTTGAACGTGAGCTTCATCGCGAGGTTCTTGATAAACAGAGGCGTGACACGTAGCATACGCCGTCTCTCCGATTTCACGTTGGTGGATATTTTCGCATTCAGCAGTTTTTCCGTCGCTTCACTGCGCATATAATGGTGCACCGATTTGATCACCTCATCAAAGCTGTATGTACCGTATTTGGGATCGATGCCCGGGTTCACATAGCTCGCGAAATTGCGCATCGTATGGGTCGGATAAAAGCGCCGAAGATTGATTGGTATGCAAATTTTAACCGGCTTGAGCCTTTTCTCACTTTTCACCAGCTCTCTTTGATGCTTGTCCACCGCCAAAATCAGCACAGCCGTGATATAATCCGTGAGGGATACGCCCTTTTCTTTTGCTCTTTTAATCACCTCATCCGCAGGGATGAGTCCCGTAATCACGTTGACAAAATCATCGCTTTCCTTCGTGCCGTTAATTCTGTACGCATTGGGTTCCCGGCGTGTGCGCGTCATTTTCTTCGCATATTTTAAGTAGGCGTCTTCGGTCTCGCTCGGATTTGGCGGCATGCTGCAATCGAGAATCTCGTTGTCACGCGGAATCTCAGCACCGTATTTGAGGCGCAGATATTCTGCCGCGAGCGTTTTGGTGAAGCACAGGCCGCCCGTGCCGTCCGTCAGCGCGTGAAAGATCTCTACGGCAATGCGGCGTTTATGGTACAATACACGAAACATGAAGCCCCGGTTCGCTTTAAAATCCATGTGCACACATGGATACGCTTCATCCTCTTTGATTTCCGGCAAGCCTTCATTATGCTCAAGATAGTACCAGAAAAGGCCTGTTTTGAGCTTGAGAGCGAAACCCGGGAAACGCGCGAGCGTTGATGCAAGCGCCTGCTTCAACACACCTGTATCAATCTCTTCCGTCAGATCGACGGACAGACGAAACAGCGCTTTCCAATTGCGCCGTTTGGCTGCGGGATAAATTTTGGCTGCGTTATCGAGCTTCATCCACTTTTTTTGCGTTTTATTGTTGCTGCTCATTTTTATGTCTCCAAAAAAGCGGCAATTTTTTTTAATGCTTTCCTTGCCTCGGGTATTTTAAACAGCACGTACACGTGCCAGAGCCCTTCTTCAATGATCAGTTCGCTGTCACATCCGCATTCACACAGGCGAGCCGCCAGCATGCGCGCGTCATCGAGCAGCAGCTCGTGGCTGCCAGCAAAAATCAGAGAACACGGCAGGCCCGTTAAATCGCCATAAATCGGCGAGACAAGCGGATTATCTGCCTGTCCGTCCGCGTAGGCCTTTGCGGCGACGCGCAGCGCCTTCACCGACAGTGTGGGATCTTTTTTACGGTTGGTGATATGCGATTCGCCCGTAAAATTTAAATCGGTCCACGGCGAAATGCTCACCAGCTTATCGGGCTGCGGAAGACCCAGCTCTTTGAGCTTGAGGCACAGCGCGAATATCAGCCCGCCGCCCGCCGATTCACCCGCGAACGAGATACGTGTATAGCCCTCATCAATAAGATACTTGTACGCGTTAATCGCATCCTCCACCGCCGCCGGAAAAGGATGCTCTGGCGCAAGTCGGTATGCCACGGCCAAAACTTTACGGCCTGTTTCGACGGCGAGCACGCTGGCGGAGCCGCGCGCATAATTCAGACAGCCTGCCACATATCCCCCGCCGTGCAGATAAAGAATCACGCTGTCACCGGACGGATTATCCTTTGGAACGGCAAAACAGGCGTCAAACTGATCAAAGCGAACAGGCACAAAAGAGATTTTTGACAGCAGCGATCTTGCCATGATGTCGCCAAGATTGTCCTGAAACGTCCGTGATGTTTTAATGCTGAATTTATCGAGTATGGGTTTTAAGAGCCGGATCTGCGCGCGCACCACCACGCTAAGCAAGCTTGGCATATCGTTGCTCCTTTATGCTGCACCTTTTTACAAGCATACATGATAACAAGCTCAATATCAAACAGTATATGTGTGAAACAGGCGCACATTCTTTGCATTGGGCTTTAACACAGTGCATTTTTAATCTTTCACAGACAAGACATATCTTTTGCCACTGCTACCTTCCCATTTTCACAAAAGCTTATTCTCCATCGAAGTATTGCACCTGTTTGGAGATCGGAAAAATCAGTCGTTTCCCCTTGCCGAATAGGCCGACTTTATCCGAATCGGGATAGAAGGCGATTTCCGGATCGAACCGCACATCAAAATCCGCATAGACCAGCGTTTCCGTATCCGATATATTTGTGATTTTGTGCGCGCCTTTTTCATTGTTGGGAAAAAAGAGAAAATCCCCCGCCGTCACTTCGCGTTCTCCCTCAGGAGACTTGAGAAGCCCTGTTCCGCTGAGTATGAAGAACACTTCTTCGTTGCGCATGTGATAATGATAAGGCACGGCGGCTTTGCCCGGCGGCACTTCATAGATCGAGACATCAAAATGCTCCGATTCTTCTTTTGCCACGATGATCTTTCTTGTAAACTCATAGCCAGGATGCTCTGACTTATGGATGCTCTGCGCTGTTTCGGCCCTGCGAATGAACGCATCTTTGCTCATTATATCGCCTCCTTCAACCGTTAAATGATTCCATTAGGATATGTTTATTTTATAAGCCGTTTTACCTATGCGCAATCTTTTATTTGCGAGCAAGTAAAAAAGAACGGAGCAGCCGTCCTTTTGTTCTGTCTAAGCGATTATTTTACATAGATGAAATAGAAGTTGTCGGCATGTGACCGGAGAAAGAAAACCGCCCGGACAGAGCGAAAACTTTCTCTCTGCAAATACACTTATCCGCCTCTCAACAAGATTGTGTAGGCAGCGGAATGACAGTGCCGCACCTGTATTCATTCGGACAAAAGCCGTTAATTGTGACATCAGATAAAACAGATTTCTCATCGAATTAAACATATTAAACGAGGGTCTGTTGAAAAGCCGTCCTCGGAGATTCGCATTTCATTTAATACCGATGTCCGTGCGGTACTGCGCGCCTTCAAAGCTGACTTTGCCGATTTCACCGTACGCTTTTCTTCTCGCATCGGCAATATCCGCCCCCAGCGCCGTGATGCCCAGCACGCGCCCGCCGTTGGTTGTATAGCTGCCGTCATTCACCGCTGTGCCCGCATGAAAAACCACAACGTCTTTTGCTTTATCCAGCCCCGTAATCGGTATGCCCTTTGCGTATTTTCCGGGATAACCGCCCGACGCCATCACGACACAAACCGCCGCGCGTTCATCCCACTCGAGCGCGATCTGATCGAGCGTGCCGTCGATGACTGCATTAAAGATGTCCAGCAGATCGTTCCTGAGCCGCGGCAGCACCACCTGCGCCTCGGGGTCGCCGAAACGCGCGTTGTACTCCAGCAGCTTCGGGCCGTCCTTCGTGAGCATCAGCCCGAAGAAGATGATGCCCTTAAAGCACACACCCTCGGCGTTGAGCGCCTCGACCGTGCGCGAAATGATCGTCTCTTCGGCAATCTTGCGGATCTCATCCGTGTATTTGGGGCTCGGAGAAAACGTGCCCATGCCACCCGTATTGGGGCCTTGGTCGCCATCGAACGCACGTTTATGATCCTGCGCACTCTGCATCGGCCGTATCGTTTTGCCGTCGCAAAAGGCGAGCACCGAAACCTCGGGGCCTTGGAGAAACTCCTCAATCACCACACGGCTGCCCGCTTCACCAAACACCCTGTCCAGCATAATCTCTTTAAGCGCATCGAGTGCCGTCTCCGCCGTTTCGCAGATGATCACGCCTTTACCGAGCGCAAGCCCGTCCGCCTTGACCACAACGGGCATATGGCAGCCTTTGATATAGTCTGAGGCTTTATCATAATCATCGAACACCTCGCACGCCGCTGTTGGGATGCCGTACTTTTGCATCAGGTATTTGGCGTAGACCTTGCTGCCCTCAATACGTGCGCCGTCCGCCGTGGGCCCGAACGCGCGGATACCTTCGGCTTGCAGCCTGTCCACAAGCCCCATATAAAGCGGATCATCCGGTGCGACGATCACAAGATCGAAGCACTGCCGCTTTGCGTAATCCGTGAGCGCATCGATATCCGTCGCCGCGATCGGCACGCATGTGGCGAGCTGCGCAATGCCGCCGTTGCCGGGTGCGCAGAAAATGTCGTCGTTCCGGCTCTGTTTGAGTTTCCATATGATCGCATGTTCACGGCCGCCGCCGCCCACCACGAGAATTCTCATGCCGCCGCTCCTCAGTGTTTAAAATGGCGCATGCCGGTGAACACCATCGCGATGCCGAGTTCGTCACATGCCTTGATTGAATCCTCGTCGTGAATGCTGCCGCCTGGCTGGATGATCGCGCTGATGCCGAAGCTTGCCGCAAGCCGCGCCGTATCATCAAACGGGAGATACGCGTCGGACGCGAGCACCGCACCCTTGACCGCTTCGCCCGCGCGCTGCAGCGCGGCTTCTGCCGCCCATACGCGCGACACCTGTCCGGGCCCGAGGCCCAGTGTCTGAGCATCCTTCGCGACCGCGATGCCGTTTGATTTGATGTGTTTGACAATCTTCCACGCGAACTTTAAATCCTCGAGTTCCTTCTCCGTCGGCACGCGCTTGGTCACAGGTTTCAGTTCACCCTCGTATAGCAGCGTATCGGGCTGCTGCACCAGCAAGCCTCCGAGCGGTTTTTTCATATCCATCGCGCCCGGCTTCACCTTGGCCGAGATATCCGGCAAAAGAAGCAGGCGCAGGTTTTTCTTCGTTTTGAGCACGTCGAGTGCGTCGTCAGCGAACGCCGGCGCCACAATGATTTCAAAGAACGTCTTCACCATTTCCTCGGCGCTCTTTTTGTCGATCTCGGTGTTCACCGCCAAAATTCCGCCGTATATCGACTGCGGGTCGGCGTTGTACGCCTTCATGTACGCGTCATAAAGGGTGTCCGCGCTACCCACGCCGCACGGGTTTGCGTGTTTCACAGCCACTGCCGTGATTTCCTCAAACTCACGCAGGCAATCGAGCGCGCCGTTCGTATCATTGATGTTGTTGAATGAAAGCTCCTTGCCCCAAAGCTGCTGTGCGTCGGCCAGCGTGCCTTTGGTGCCGATGGGTTCTTTGTAGAATGCGGCGCTCTGGTGCGGGTTCTCGCCATAACGCATGCCCTGCACTTTTTCGTAGGTGAGCGTGAGCTTTTCGGGATAGCCGCCGCCGTTGCGTTCGCGCAGATAGCCGGAGATCAGCGCGTCGTAAGCCGCCGTATGTTCAAACACCTTCACGCAAAGATCAAACTTCGTCTGTTTGGTCACGCCGCCGTTTTTAAGCTCATTGATCACGCGTTCATAATCCGCCGGGTCCACGATAGACGCGACATCCTGCCAGTTCTTTGCCGCTGCGCGCAGCATGGTCGGCCCACCGATATCGATGTTCTCAATCGCTTCTTCGAGCGTGACGCCTTCTTTTTGTATCGTCGCCTTGAACGGGTACAGGTTGACCGCCACGATGTCGATCAGCCCCACACCGAGCTTTTGCACCTGTGCCATGTGGTCGGCGTTGTCCCTCATCGCGAGGATTCCGGCATGAATGTTCGGATGCAGCGTTTTCACGCGTCCATCGAGACATTCGGGAAAGCCCGTGATATCTGAGACATTTGTCACCTTCACACCTGCCTGCTCGAGCGAGCGCTGCGTGCCGCCCGTGGAAAGAATCTCAAAGCCGAGGCTTTCAAGGTCTTTGGCGAATTCCACGACGCCCGTTTTGTCAAACACGCTCAAAAAAGCTCTTTTCATATGTTAAACCTCCAAATTAAATTCTATTGGGAACAGGACAGGCTTTTTAGCCATGCCTGTAATATACAATTTTGCGGCCGTTTTGGAAACCAGCCCTTTCGATTCGTTATATCCTTACAATTGCTCAAAAATGGGATTCTTCACGTCGCTCCGCTCGTTCAGAATGACATGGCACACTGTAGGGAACGATCCCTACCTGTGCCCCGAAGGGGTATATCGTTCCGTAATTTTCCGCCTATATCGTTCGCTATTGTCCTTTACAGGCCGGCATACCCTGAGGGGCAGTCTCTGGAAACCGGCCTCTACGATTTGTATATTCCACCAATCTGTCAAAACAGACATGGGATTCTTCACGTCGCTCCGCTCGTTCAGAATGACATGGCACACTGTAGGGAACAGTCTCGATCGTTCCGGGGTTCTGCGGGCGGTTTATATTCGCTATCAAATTGACACAAACTCCTCAGTCAGCCTCTTTTTGAAAGGAGGTGGCATGCGCAGCGTGACGGAGAATTGTTTTACTGCAATCTTCTTATATAATCCTAACGCGTCTGCCGTCTATCTCGAGCAGCCCCGCGCAGAGCAGCGCGACCGACTTCACGAGTATTTCGTGCTCCACCTCGAGCACGCGCGCGGCGAGCGTCTCCGGTGTGTCGCCGTCCAGCACATCCACGCACTTCTGCATGATGATGGGCCCGGTGTCGGTGCCTTCGTCTACAAAATGCACCGTCGCGCCCGATACCTTCGCGCCGTACTCGAGCACGGCCGCATGCACACGCCTGCCGTAATACCCTTTGCCGCAGAACGATGGAATCAGCGCCGGATGAATATTGATAATGGGAAAACGGCTCACAAGAGCCGCGCCGAGTATCGACATGTATCCCGCAAGCACCACGGCTTGCCCGCCGAAAGCCTCCACCGCTTTAATCACGGCGTCGTCATGCGCCCGCTGGCTTTCATAATCCTTTGCAGATATCACCACAGACGGCACACCCGCATTCTTCGCGCGTTCGAGCGCAAAAACGCCCGGCTTGCTCGCTATCACACCGGCCACGCTTGCACCGATGCGTCCGTCCGCACAGGCATCTAGTACCGCCTGCAAATTCGTGCCGCCGCCCGAAGCCATCACGACGAGCTTGTCTATTCGCACAGCCGTATGCCCTCACCTTCCGTCACAGTCCCGATCGCAAACGCTTTATCGCCCATTTCGCGCGCTGCGAATATCACATTGCTCGCGATGTCGGGGTTCACGGCCAGCACCATACCGATGCCCATATTGAAGGTGTTGTACGCATCCTTGTTTTTGAGCTTTGCCTCGCTGACGAGCAGCTCAAATATCGGCGGCATGTCCCAGCTGCCAAGTCTGATATCCGCGCCGAGGCCGCTTGGGAATATGCGCGGTATGTTTTCGATGAAGCCCCCGCCGGTGATATGCGCCGCACCCTTGATATCGAACGCCGCCATCAGCGACAGCAATGTTTTCACGTATATGCGCGTAGGCGTCAACAGCTCCTCCCCCAGCGTTTTGCCGAGCGAATCCACATAAGTGGAGAGAACTTTTTTATCCATACTGAATAGCTTTCTCACAAGTGAAAAGCCGTTGCTGTGGATGCCCGATGAACCAAGGCCGACCAGAACGTCACCCGCTTCAATGCGGCTGCCGTTGATAAGCTTCTCTTTATCGACGCCGCCCACGCAAAAGCCGGCCATATCGTACTCGCCCTCGGCATAGAAACCGGGCATTTCCGCCGTCTCGCCGCCAATCAATGCACAGCCTGATTCGCGGCAGCCCTCCGCCACACCTTTGACGATATCTGCCGCCACTGTCGGCTCGAGCTTGCCCGTCGCGATATAATCGAGAAAGAACATCGGGCTGGCACCGTGGCAGACGACGTCGTTCACGCACATCGCCACACAATCGATACCCACTGTATCGTGCTTTTCCATCACAAACGCGGCTTTGAGCTTGGTACCCACGCCGTCAGTGCCCGCAATGAGCACCTGGCCGTTGCCGTTGTCGTACATGCCGCCGAAGGACCCGAGCCCCTGCAGCACATGCGCGTTGAATGTGGACGCGGCGTGCTCTTTCATGAGGCTCACGGCCTTGTAGCCCGCCTCCACGTCCACGCCCGCGTCTTTATACGTATATCCCATTAGCGACTCCTTATTTGTCGAGTAAGTTCTTTTTTCCGCATTTGAGCAGCCCACTCACATCTTCCGGATATTGGCCGTTGAAGCAGCCCACACAGAAATTGCACGCCGCGCCTTCCACCGTCTTTAAAAGGTCTTCGATGGAAAGGTAATGCAGCGAATCCGCGCCGATGACTTTTCTGATCTCCTCAACCGAATTCTTCGCGCCGATCAGTTGGTCGTGCGAGGAGGTATCGATACCGAAGAAGCACGGGTATTTGATAGGCGGCGAGCTGATGCGCATGTGCACCTCTTTCGCGCCCGCTAATTTCAGCATTTCCACAATACGCTTGGATGTGGTGCCTCGCACAATCGAATCGTCCACGAGCACAAGCTTTTTACCACGCACATTGCGCTTTAACGCATTGAGCTTCACATTCACGCTCACCTCGCGTTTGCCCTGAGATGGCTGAATGAAGGTGCGCCCCACATACCGGTTCTTTGAGAGTGCAATGGTATACGGTATGCCCGACTGGTTCGCGTAGCCCATGGCGGCCGGCATCGCGCTGTCCGGTACAGCCGCCACCACATCGGCATCGGCCGGAGATGTCAATGCGAGCATCTCACCCGCTTTTTCGCGTGCGCGGTGCACCGGTATTCCGTCGATATCGGAATCGGGCCGCGCGAAATAAACGTATTCGAATATGCAAAGTGCCGTTTCGGGCGCGTGCTGCCCCTGATACGATTTCAAGCCGTGCTTGTCCGCCACCACGATCTCACCGGGCCGAAGGTCTCTGATAAACTCCGCGCCGATCGCGTCAAACGCGCTCGATTCGGATGCGAATACATAAGCGCCATCGATGCGCCCTAGCGCAATGGGCCTTATACCCTTGGGGTCGCGCACACCGATCAGCATATCAGGCGTCATGATGACGAGAGCGTAACTGCCTTTTAGCAGCCCCATTGTTTTGGTCACCGCTTCAATAATGCCGTCGCCCAAGTGTTTGGCGATCAGGCTTGCGATGATCTCCGAGTCGATGGACGTCTGGAATATGGCGCCCGCATTTTCCATCTCGTCCCTTAATTCTTTGGCGTTGATGAGGTTGCCGTTGTGCGCAAGCGCAATCTGCCCTTTTTTGGAGCTGATCACAAGCGGCTGCGAATTGCAGAGCAGGCTGTCGCCCATTGTCGAATAGCGCACGTGCCCGATGGCGGCGATGCCACCCGAGAGTTTCTCAAGCCCGTTTTTAAACGCCTCGCCCACAAGGCCCATATCTTTGTGATAGTCGATCCGCCCGTCTTTTGAAACGGCGATACCCGCGCTTTCCTGCCCGCGGTGCTGAAGCGACAGCAAGCCGTAATAGGCCGCTTCGGTCGGTTCAATGCTGCTATCTTGGCAGTAGACGCCGAATACGCCGCATTCCTCATGCATGCAATCGTCGCCCGGCTTGAGCCGCTCATACGGCTGCAGATGTTTTATTCGCAGAGGCATGCTATTCTCCCATCAATCGGCTGATAATTTCTTTGTATGCTTCTTCCACATCTCCGAGATCTCTGCGGAAACGGTCTTTGTCGAGCTTCTTGCCCGTTTCCATATCCCAGAAACGGCAGGTGTCCGGCGAAATCTCATCGGCGAGTATGATGTCGTCGCGAAAGCGCCCGAACTCAAGCTTGAAATCGATCAACTCCACACCGAAGCCCTTTAAATAATCGATCAAAATATCGTTGACCTTGAACGAAATCTCCTTGATCTTGTCCATCTCTTCGTCCGTCGCAAGGCCGAGCGCGCGCACATAATACGAATTGATGAACGGGTCACCGAGCTCATCGTTTTTATAGCTATATTCGAGAATCGCACATTTCAGCTCCGTGCCTTCCTCGATGCCCATGCGCTTACTAAAGCTTCCAGCCGCCTTGTTTCTCACGATAACCTCAACAGGCACGATCTCCACTTTTTTGACGACGGTTTCACGGTCGGACAACTGCTCCACATAATGCGTCGGTATCCCCTTGCTTTCGAGCAGCTTGAAAAAATGGTTGCTGACTTTGTTGTTGACCACGCCCTTGCCGACAATGGTGCCGCGCTTTTGGCCGTTGAACGCGGTGGCATCGTCCTTATACGAGACGATCACACAATCCTTATCGTCGGTTAAATATACCTTTTTCGCCTTACCTTCGTAAATCTGCTCCAGTTGCTTCATAATATTTTGATCTCCTTCTGAAGATTTTTATTCGCTTCCATCACCTTCGCCGCCATATCCTGCTTATGTGCGGCAAGCTTTTGTTTAAGATCGGGATATTTTAAAGAGAGAATCTGTACGGCGAGCAGCGCGGCGTTTTCCGCACCGTCAATCGCGACCGTCGCCACGGGAATGCCCGGCGGCATCTGAACGGTGGACAGCAGCGAATCGAGCCCGTCCATCGTAGACGATTTCACGGGCAGCCCGATGACCGGCAGCGTGGTATAGGCAGCCAGCACACCCGCGAGATGCGCGGCTTTACCTGCCGCCGCGATAATCACCTCAATGCCTTCGTTTTCAGCACCCGCGGCAAACGCATGCGCCTCATCCGGTGTTCTGTGCGCGCTTAATACCCGCGCTTCGACTTTTACACCATAGCTTTTTAGCGTTTTAATTGTTTTTTCCAGCACCGGAAGATCGGAAATGGACCCCATCACAACAGCGGCTTTCATGCAAAACTCCTTCGTATTAAAAATCATATTTCAAACTTTTCAATACAAACAGTCTAACCCGCCGTGTCGTCTTGTGTCAATTAAAGTCGCATACTTTTTACCTAGCTTATTAAATATTGTTCGTTATATAGACGAACATTATAACTGACTTATTGTCCAATTAAGAATTACATCCGTATTTTACGATATGTCAGCCAAGTTTCTTCTGCTTAGCTTTGCTTATAAATGCGATCGAGAAAGCGCTTTATTCCTTGTCAGGTTGCATGCCGCATGAAGTCGTCTGATGCTGCGCAAAATATAAAAAAAGGAGGATTGAAAAACATGCAATCACATAAAATGAATAAGGCGAATCCGGGAATCAAGTGTCAGGTCGTATCATGTTATTATTATATGAACGGCGATCAATGCACGGCGGATCGCATTGAGG
>JAEZNC010000269.1 GCA_023441905.1 Bacillota bacterium
CAGCACATGGCTTTCGGCTTCCGCCTCCGAGGGCACCTCGCGCTGCGTGGAAAACAACATCTGTGATAGTCTCATGAGAAAAAAACTCCTTCAAAGTCAGTTCGCCTGCCCAGTATACCACAATAAAGAAAGCTGTACAATGCAAGGAGAAATGCATTTTTTCGGATTGTGAGCGCTATTTTTCACGCTGTCCCAGCTGTCTTGGCTATGATAAACAACGATATCGGATAACGAGTCCTTTACGTAGTGGGAGCGAAGCGACGACTACGATAATGGATTATAAACTGTTGCGACAGATTCTTTTCCACTGCGTAGTCATATCGCTTCGCTCATTCACTGCGACAGTGGAAAGAAAGACAATAACCGTTGCTTATCGTTACTTATGCACGTCAACGCATGACAATTTTGAAGCGATAAATGCCTTCCACGGCTTATCGCTCCCAGCGAGTAATGCGCTTGTATTCCGAGACTGTGACTCACGCAATCTCCGCCCCTTATGTCATGCTGAGCAAGCGAAGCGAGCCGACTACGTAGTGGATGAGCATCCCGTGACTTAATTCACTTTGCCATATCACGTTGTACATTTCTTCAAAAAGTGATAATATGCAGTAAAGTTAATTTTTCCCTATCATTTTGGGAGGAATCTCTTCATGAAGCCTTTATTGTTTCTGTTATCAATAGTTCTTATTTTCTCAGTCTGCGGATGTACGGCAAAACAAACCGCAGTAGGAAGCGCGCAAACGCCCGCGCTGACAGAAAGCCCAATTGAAGCGCCCGCGCAAACTGAGCTCCCTACCCCAGCTGCTCAAACGGGAGTTCAAGATGAAATCAGCACCACTGATACAGCAAACCCGATAGAATATTCTAACGAAAAAACAGCCGAAGAATTGATTACCATTCGGTATTCTGCAACACAATTAAAAAATATGAGAGAAAATTTCAAAAATTATGTTGGCACTTCATTCGATGAGTTATCAAAGGACTTTAAATTTGAATGTGTCCGATATACGGACACAGAATATTATGTTGTGCTCTTATTGGACAACGATAAAAAAGCATTTCTGTTTTTTGATATGGATCTACTCCTGAATGGAATAAAGATTTGCGGCGATTTTATAAGTAAAGACGATTTTGATTTTATCGAAATCGGTAAAACTACGATAGATGAGGTATGTGAAGCAGATCCGAATTACAATTTATCTCCGTCAAGTTCCATTACATGTACTTCGCATATTGTTAAAGAAGGTGGTATTTTGATTGAATACAAAGTTATTGATCAGCTGTTTAGAGTCAATGCCTTATGTTTCTATGAGAACAGTGAATTATTAAATGTTGATAAATATGATGTTGCTCGTGGTTCGATCCCGTATGTTTTGGATATTGATAAACAGTAAATACTGACAAGATAGAATTAAACTTGACTTACCTAAACTCGTAGCGGCAGCCCGCTCGCCGCGGCCTTATGTCATGCTGAGCGAGCGAAGCGACCCGACTACGTAGTGGATGAGCATCCCATGGCTTAACGCTCCCAGCGGGTCAATGCGCTCATATCGTCATCCCATCACCGGCAGTATATACGTTTTCCCGCCCTGCTCAAACGTGTTCACGGCCGTGCCGTAAACGCTCTCGATGTTTGCCTTTGTGAGCACCTCTCCCGGTGCGCCCTTTGCGTACAGCTCACCCTTTTTGAGCAGCACAATGTCATCGCAATAAGCCAGCGCGAGATTCAAATCGTGCAGCACGCACACCACGGATATGCCGCGCTCCTTCGCGAGCCGCCTGACGGTGCCCATAATGCTCACCTGATGCTTGATATCGAGCCCCGTGACCGGTTCGTCAAGCAGCATGATGTCCGCCTGCTGGCACAGCGCCCGCGCGAGTATCATCATCTGCCACTCTCCGCCCGAAAGCGACGTAATCAGCCTGTCCTTTAAATGCGTGATGCCCGCCGTTTCCAGCGCCGCGTTCATCGCCGCGTAATCCTCGGCCGTTTCACCGCGCCACCGCTTCATATACGGGTTGCGCCCCGTCAGCACAATATCACCCACGGTGAAGTCGTACGCAAGCGACGTTTGCTGCTGCACAAGCGCCATGCGCCTCGCAATTTCACGCACGCTCAAAGCCGCCACATTGCGGTTCCCGATGGTGACCTCGCCGTGATTCGGCTGCAAATGCCCCGATATGCACCCGAGCAGTGTGGATTTCCCCGACCCATTGGGCCCGATGATGCCGCAGAAACGCCCCGAGGGAATATCAAAGCTTACATTTTGCAGCGCCCATTGCGGCGGCTCGTAGCTGTAATGCACGCCGGTGATATGAAGATCGCTCATCGCTTCACCCCCTTGCCCCGCCGCAGCAGAAACAAAAAGAACGGCACACCGATCAGCGCCGTGATGACGCCGACGGGAATCTCCTGGCTCTCCACCACAATGCGCGAAAGCGTATCCGCAATCAGCAAAAAGATACCGCCGCCCACAAACGAGACGGGCAGCAGCACCCGGTGATCAGGCCCGAGTATCAGCCGCATGATGTGCGGCACGATGAGCCCCACAAACCCAATGATGCCGCTCACGGACACGGCGCTCGCCGTGGCGACTGTGGTCAGCAATATCAGGCCGCGGCGTACCTTCCCCGCGTCCACACCGAGGTGCCTTGCGGCTTCGTCGCCCTGCAGCATAATATTGAGGTCACGCGAAAAAAACAGGCACAGCACGGATGAAATCAGCATGGCGGGCACACCGATCATCACCTTGTCCCACGAAGCCGACGAAAAGCTGCCCATCGTCCACATCACAATATGCTCCATTTTGTCGCGAAACAGTATCATGATACAATACACAACCGCCGAGCACAGCGTGCTCACCGCCACACCCGCAAGCAGCAGCGAAAACACGGACACCTTGCCGTGAATTTTCGCAAGCCGGTACACCACCGATACCGAGGCAAGGGCGCAAAGAAACGCAAGCAGGCTCACCACCTCGAACCCGAAGAAGGCCAGAGACGAACTGAAAGCGAGCGCAATCGTCGCGCCGAGCGCCGCGCCGCTGCTCACGCCGATCACATACGAATCCGCCATCGGGTTCTTAAACATGCCTTGCAAACACGCGCCCGAAATGCCGAGCGCCCCGCCCGACACAAGCGCGAGTATCGCTCTCGGCAGACGCAGGCTGAAGAATATGGTGGCCGTATACGGCTGGGCGCTGCCGTTTAGCAGCGCCAACAGTTCGCTGAGGCTGACGTTGGAGCTTCCGAATAAAAATGCGGACACGACCGCGATGATGCCAAGCGGCACCATCACGATCCATGTCAGCCTTATTTTTTTCCTGTTTGTCTGGTTCAAACGTTATTCTCCCGCGAAAAAGGATTCGATATGACCCTGCACAGCCTTGAGCGCCTCGCCGATACGCGGACCGGGCAGCTCCACAATGGCAGCATCGACAATATAGTAATGTCCGTTTTTCACAGCTGTCATATCGCTGTAGCCCGCCGCCGCCTTAAGATCAGCCTCGGCAACCCAGCTCGATACCAGCAGTATATCGGGATCGTTTTTCACAAGATCCTCCACCGGGTATTCAAGCCATTCGGCATCCGAATCGTTCGTGACGGGGGTGCCGCCGGCCATTTCAATGATCGTGTTGATAAAGCTGCCTTTGCCGGATGTCCAGTTGCCGGATTCACCGATGGTCATCACATAGTAAACGGATGGTTTTTCCGCAAACGCCGCTGCTTTTTCTTTCACGGCTTTTTCCGCGTCGGCAATCTGTCGGTTCAGCGCTGCGGCCTCCGCTTCCTTGCCGACCACCCCGCCGATCATCGTGATACTCTTGGCGATATCATCATAATAGGTGGCTTCCACCGCAATCACGTTGAGGCCCGCTTTTTTGAGTGTCTCAATATCCTCGTGCTGCAGACCGTTGCCCGCAAACACAACGCTCGGGTTCAGCGCAATCACCTTTTCCACATCAAACCCGTTAAAATCGCCGACTTTCTCGATGTTCGCCGCCTCTTCGGGATAGACCGAGCTCACATCGACGCCGACAATGCTGTCGCCGCATCCAAGTGCAAAAAGTATCTCCGTCGCACTGGGTGCCGTCGAGACGATCGTGAGGTTTTTTTCGGGCACTGCCGAGGCTGTCACCTCACTGCCCATCGCGTCCACATTTTCGTCCATGATGTCTTTGGGCACAGGGGTGCCGGACGGTTCGGATGAGCTGCCGCCCGCGGCGCATCCGCAAAGCAGTCCCGCAATCAGCGCGGCTGCCAACAGAACGTACATTGTTTTTTTCATTTGTCTTTCCTCCGTTTTAAATTCTCCTCCCCGGAAAGAAGAACAACCCCGTCATCACGTTCGTATGCCGCCAAAATAAAAAACGCCTGAAGCGTTGATGCTTTGGGCGATGATCCGTGTTAATACGGCCGTCTGCATCCTTCCCTCCGAAGAAATATGACTCAACACATCGGGCAGGTTTACCGGCTCAGCTTCATTCCGTCAAAAGACGCCTTCCCAAAGCGCTCGCTTCAGTGGCATTGTGTCTTATGCGGTCAGCCATACGGTAGCGGGGGCTGCAACGGCATTTCACCGTTTTCCCTATTATCCCTTCAATCAGTCCCGAAAAGCCGCGCTCTTCAAGGCTTCTTTAAAAGGCACCAGATGGTCAATATTCTGTTAGTGTCAGCATAACATATGAGCAGTGCATGGTCAATACGCCGCATTACCATGAAGTGATTCGGCAGCTTTTATCAAAAAGCCATATAATGCAACATTTTATTCTTGTCAGGTATGGAAAAACAAAACAGCTTCGTGTATGATAGAGTTGTTGGGCAAATGTTCTTCAACGTCATCATGTTCATATTGAGGAGGGTAATATGTATTGTATAAAATGCGGTGCACAGCTTCCGCCGGACAGCCAGTTCTGCACATCCTGCGGCACCAAACTGGACAATTCCACAACGCCTGAGGTGCCGAATGTGGGGCCGATTGCGCCGTCTCCCACAGGCCAGCCTTTTACTTATGGCCAGCCGCCCAAGAAAAAAAGCAAAGCGCTGCTCTGGGCGCTCATCGGCGTGGGCGCGGCGCTTATCGCGGCTGCCGTGCTTATATTCGTGGTGTTTAAACCCGGCGCGGGCCCGTTCAGCGGAAACACCGTGCAGACACGGTTTGCCAACGATGTCGTCGGTGTGTTCACAGGCGCTGCGAGTGGGCTTGAGACCGAAAACGACATGAAGAAAATCATGAATCAGCCTTTTGAGCTGACGATGACAACCTCCACCGATGCATCCGGTATAAAAACCGGTACTGACATCGCCTATGCCTATGACGAATTGGCGCTCGGTGTGAGTTCGTCTTCCACCACCGATTACAGCGGCAGCGAATTTGCTGACATATTGGGCGACAGCGCGGCGCTGGACGGCACAATGAAGCTGCTGCTGCTTGAGGATACCCTTTATATCGAGCAAGACGGCACTGTGAACGGCATACGGTTTAATTCCAAATCCGACCTCTCAAAACCCATGCCTTTAAAGGACAGAATCGCCGCCCTGTTTGAAAGCAGCAAGCTGGCCAATATCGATTATCTGCAGCTTACCGAAATGTTTCTGAACAGCATCGACGAAAGCTGTTTTGACAAAAACGCGGGCGAAACCACGCTCACGCTAGACGGGGACGCGCTTTCGGATACATTGCGCACATTTGCGGATAAGCTTGAAGAAAATGATAAATTAAACGATGCCATTACGGATATGATTGAAGAAATCTCAGGGTATCCGATTGAGTTGTCGGGCGCCATTTCGATGGCCGCGCCGATGCTTAAAGACGCCGATTTTGAGCTGACCTTCTCCGTATCTTATAAAGACAGCCGCCCGGCGGGGCTCGACATTGTGCTCAGCAGTGCTGGAAGCATGGTGTTTGATGCCTCATTCGAGTATGAGAACCAAAAAGACGGTAAACTGCTGACGCTTGATGTATCCACCCCGGACGGCCCGGCGTTGTCGATGGCGTGCGATATCACCAAAACAGCGGATGGCATCGACTTTGACGGATCGATCACCATTCCCGGCTCTGATACAATCACCTTCAACGGACCCGAAGTAATGGATAACAGCAGCGCGTCCGTCACCGTGGAGATGTCCGCGGGCGACCAGAAGATGGTGATGACTGTCGATCAAACGGTTATAATCGGCAAGCCGTCGGAAGCCGTTGAGGACGACAGCCGCTTTGCCATGGATACAGGCAGTGCAAACGTCATCGATTTCAATGACATATTCAGCGGGGGCTTGAACGGAGGTTTGACCGAGCCTGCTCTGACAGACTGATTATAAAAATGAATTCGGGGTATTTATATAAGCGAGGTTCGATTTTCGGCCTCGCTTTTTCGTTAAAAAAAGAGCCGTTGATATCCATGTTGAAAGGCGATTGCGCCTGGTGTATACTCAAAGAATCAAACATAAAAATATTTTAAAATTTTAATATAAAACGGAGGAAAACCCATGCCCAAGCGAATTGGAATTCTCACAAGCGGCGGAGACTGCCCCGGGCTCAACGCGGCGATACGCGGCGTCGCCAAAGCGTCGTATCAGTTTTTTCCGGATGCCGAGATTGTCGGCATCATGGACGGCTTCGGCGGGCTCATTGACGCGAATTACCGCACCATGGACAAAGAAGAATTTTCGGGCATACTGACGCTGGGCGGCACAATACTGCGCACCTCGCGCCACCGGGATCAGACGATGCGTCAAAACAGCGGTAAGTATCTCGATGCGTTCAAAACAATGGCCAAAAACTATGAAAAGATGGAGCTCGACTGCCTCGTAACGCTCGGCGGCAACGGCACGCACACGGCGGCAGGCCTGCTGGAGGAGCACGGGCTTAACGTGATCGGCCTCCCCAAAACCATTGACAACGACATTTGGGGCACCGATGTCACATTTGGCTTCCAAAGTGCCGTTGATATCGCGTCGGACGTGATCGATAAGGTGCATACCACTGCCTTCTCACATTCGCGCGTAATTATTGTGGAGCTCATGGGCAACACGGCGGGCTGGCTCACGCTGAACGCGGGCATGGCGAGCGGTGCCGACGTGATTCTGCTGCCCGAAATACCCTACGATATCAACGTCGTGGCCGACGCGATCAACGAGCGATACGAAAGCGGCAAGCATTTTTCGATCATCGCCGTGGCGGAAGGCGCGCGTAGCATCACCGATGCCGAGGATCAGGACCTTAAGGGCAAGCATTATTCCATCGGCTATAAACTGGCGGACGAACTCAACAACGTGATTGATATCGACACGCGCGTGGTTGTGCCGGGGCATTATCAGCGCGGCGGCCCGCCGTGCCCGTACGACCGCGTGCTCGCCACAGAGATGGGCGTCTATGCGGCCAAGCTGATTGAAAAGCGTCAGTTCGGACACACGGTTGCCGTCAAAAACGGCCGCGTCA
>JAEZNC010000022.1 GCA_023441905.1 Bacillota bacterium
TCTTTGCATCAACCAGAATTCTGGGGCTGCCAAAGCAGATCAAACTCGACCGCTCAGGTTTTTTTACAAACAGTGAAATCGGCTCAACCAACTTGCTTTGGTCGGATATTAAAAAGGTGGTAGAATCGGACCATGCGTTTTATTTTACTGTCTATCAGAACTCCAACATTATCATCCCGAAACGCTTGCTTACCGCAGAAGAAGCCGAGCTGATTCGCGCAATCATTAAGAAATATTCCTCCGGCTACGAGCTGCCTGTTTCGAGTCATAAACAACAATAGGCTCACTCCTCTGCCGCGATCACTCGGCAGATGGCGAATCGATAACCAATTTTCACTCAGCGTCACAGGGCAGCCTCTCAACGGCGAGTGCAGCACGTAAGAACCATACCATCAAGGAGTAACTATGGAAATCAGAAAAACGCTCGCGCTGCAAGCATCAGATTTCATGGCATTCATATCACGGGTTTACAGAAAACTCTATGCCATTATACCTGCCGCTTTAATTCTGCTTTTTGCGGCGGTGAAACTCGCCAGCAATGAGTTTTCACTGCGCAGCATGATTTTACCGACGGCTCTTGCCGCAGTGTTTCCGCTTGGCCTTTTCTTTTACATGAAAAATGCCTCAAAAAAAGCGCTAGCTGCGTTTCAAGCAGCCAACGGAGACGTTTGCATTGTGATCAATGAAACAGGCGTCAGCACAACGGGAAACTTGGGCACAACAACCCTTGCGTGGCGGAACATGTTTCAGGTGATTGAAACCAAAACCGTCTTTTTCTTTTATATCCACAAAACGAACGCGATTGTGCTGCCCAAACGGCAACTCAATGCAGATGAGCTGGCAGTCGTTCTGATGCTGATAAAAAAAGAAGCCGATCCGAAAAAGGTGCGGCTGTATAAGAAACCTGGCACTGAAAACCCGATTTAAGGAGCTGGTATGGAATTTGCAAAGACAATAGAGCTAAACGCCGAGGACCTTTATCACTTCAATTTACTTATTGGCAAAAAAGTTTTTATCTATACACCAATTGTCGTATTTTTAGTTACCTTGGGAATATGTTTGAATGTGGTTGAGAATTATTTATTGCCTGTCATGATTTCTGTTATCATCTCTTTTGCTATCGTCTTTTTAGCTATGTTGCTTTTGAAGAGGAAAGTTAATAAGCGCTATGCTTCTGACAGAATTACTAGACTGCCCCAACAAATAAAACTGGATAATATCGGCTTACATTCTTCCTGCGAAATAGATGCCTCAAACATCCCATGGGTGGATTTTGATAGTGCTAAAGAATCCAAACATGCGTTTTATTTTATTCTAAGTACCCGATCAGGCTATATCATTCCCAAACGTTTACTTGAACCAAATGAAGTGGCTATCATCCGGTCAATTATTACAAAGAAGTTCCCAGATAAGGATACTTCTTTAGGTGATGAGTACTAATAGCCTCACTGCCCCACTTCAATCACACGGCTGAGCGCGAGCGCAGCATACTTTGCGGCGTTCTTCGCCTGCTCCAGTGAATTCGCATTGTGCCCCACCTCGAGCAGCAAACACATATCCGACACCTGCTGGTTGTACCGTCCCGTCTTCACGCGAATGGGACGCGTGATGCCCTTGCAGATATTCTCAAGCTCGTTGGTCACCGCCAGCGCGAGCTTGTAGTTCGATTCGTAATTCGGCTTCACTTCATACTTTTCGCCCGTGCCCACCACGAACATCATGCGCGCGCATTCCTTGCCGTCCACCGTCACAAAATCCGACTTGCCCGCCTCCACATCGTTATAAGCGTCGCGGTGCACGTCGATGAACACCCGCAGCGTCGGGTATTCCTTCGCGTACTTCTCCATGGTCTCAAGCGAGCGCGAATACGCGGTTTTGAGCGACGGCGGCTCATGATTCGTCATATCGTGCAGCACTGTATACCCGTAAGACTCGAGCTCGGTTTTAAGCATCTCGCCCACGGCCACCACAGAGCTATCGTGGTCTTCTGTGCGCCATGAACCCGCCTCCACATACTCCTTGCCTTCAATCTGGCGGTAGGCCTCCAGCGTGTGGGTATGGTAAATCAGAATCTGCGGCCCCTGTGTACAGATATGAAAATCCTTGGGCGCGTCATTCGCAAAATCAAGAATCTCCATCTTGATGTCCTCGGGCAGCACATCAAAGTAAATATCCGTGCCCGGCTGCTGCTGCGGATCCTCGTGCTCCGTTTCGCCGATTTCCATCTCGTCAACATTCACGCCGTAAATCACGGGCATCTCTGTGCCGATAATCAGGCGCGGGTCGATCAGACTGTCTTCAAAAGTGTTCTCTGCGCCCGACGCGTCAATGCGGTTATGGTCTGCGGGCAGCTCGGATGAGCCGAGCGCGACGGCTTCGTGCTGATTTCCCATCCGCAGCGTCAGTATGGCCGAGAACGCCAGACCGATTAAAATGGCGCCGATCAAAACGGCTTTTAATACGAACAAGGGGCGGTGCCGCTTAGGACGGCGAGGCGGACATAGAGGCACATGTACAATGCGCCCGGCTCTCATTTTCTTCATCATTTTGCACTCCTGATTAAAGGTATGCAAAGCCAAAAGCATATATACATCTTGTGATGCTTAGCCTATTGACACCACACGGCTTATGGCCAGCGCTGCATATTTGGCGGCGTTTTTGGCCTGTTCAAGAGAGTTCGAATTGTGCCCCACTTCGATGAGCAGGCACATATCTGATACGTTCTGGTTATGGCTGTGAGATTTGATGCAGACGGGGCGCGTGAAGCCCTTGTGAATTTTCTCAAGCTCTTTGGTGACTGAGTACGCGAGCTTAAAGTTTGACTCGTAGTCGGGTTTCACGTCATAATCCTCTCCGTCATCTACCACGAACATGATGCGCGCACATTCTTCTCCGTCTATCGTTACAAAATCCGAAGTATCCATATTCGCATCACGATGCACGTCGATGAATACCCGCAGCGTCGGGTATTCCTTGGCGTATTTCTTCATGGTCTCAAGCGAGCGCGAGTACGCGGTTATAAGCGAAGGCGGCTCATGGTTAGTGATGTCGTGCAATACGATATACCCGTACGATTCGAGTTCGGTTTTGAGTATCTCGCCAACAGACACCACCGAGCTATCGTGATCTTCGGTTCGCCATGAGCCCGCCTCCACATATTTTTTGCCTTCAATCTGGCGGTAGGCTTCCAGCGTGTGAGTATGGTAAATCAAAATCTGTGGCCCCTGTGTGCCAACGTGAAAATCATTCGCGAATTCAAGAATCTTAATGTCTTCAGGCCGCACATCGTGGTAATCATCCGAGCCCGGCGGCGGCTGTGTTTTCTCATACTCCGCCTCACCGAATTCCGTCTCGTCAACGTTCACACCGTAAATCACAGGCATTTCGGTGCCGATAAGCAGGCGCGGATCAACGACGCTGCCCTCAAAAGCGTTTTCCGCTCCCGACGTGTCGATGCGGTTATGGTCTGCGGGCAGCCCGTCCGAACCGGGCACGACGGCTTCCTGCATACGCAGCGTCAGTAGAGCTGAGAGCGCCAGACCGATCAAAATGGCACCGATCAAAACGGCTTTGAATATAAACAAGGAACGGTGTCGCTTAGAATTGCCGGACAGATAAAGGGGCATATGAATGATATGCCCTGCTTTGAGTCGCTTCATCATTTTGCACTCCTATCAAAAGGTATGCAAAAACAAAAGGAGATATCCGTCTGACGGTCAGTGCATGTACCGCCGGACTTCCTCAATCGTCATGTTTTTGTGCAGCGAGATGTTGAGCGCGTCCGCGATGATGCGCGCAACGTCGGATACGACCTTGTCGATCTCCTTGGGCGTCACGATCATGTCGGCTCCCTGCACATCCTTCATCGCATCGAAAATGCGCTGAACGCCGGGGCGCACATTGACATCAGACGGCGTTTTCTCCATCGCGGCCTGCATCAGGTCTTCTGCGATGGTGGACGCATACACAACGAGCGGCACACCGAGCGCCAGCACCGGTACACCCAAGGACTCGCGGTCGAGCGCTTTTCGCTTATTGCCGATGCCCGCGCCGGGCGCGATACCCGTATCGGCAATCTGTATGGTGGTGCGCACGCGCTCCAGGCTCCGCGACGCGAGCGAATCCACCGCAATCACGAGCGTCGGCTTCATGTGCTCCACCACGCCCTCAATCACCTCGCCCGTTTCGATGCCCGTGATGCCAAGCACGCCGGGCGCAATCGCGCTCACGTTTCCAAGCCGCTCGTCGATGCCCTCAGGCGCATATTCGTGAATATGGCGTGTTACAAATACATCGTCGCAGACGCAGGGCCCGAGCGCGTCGGGCGTCACCATGCGGTTCCCGAGACCCACCACAAGCACCACACCATTCAGCGCATCCCCCGCCATATTGCGAATCTCGTTCGCCAGAGCGATGGAGCAGTGTTCATCGAGTTCCGCATCCCCCTGCGCAAGCTGATCCGCCGAAATTGTGACATAGATGCCTTTCTTTTTGCCTATGGCCTTTTCGCCCTCTTCGTTGAGTACCGTCACGCGTGAGCGCTGCACGCCGGGGCTCACCTCGTCGTTCAAAACCTGCACGCCGGGTATCTGTCCAGCGGCCTGCGCCGCCTCCATCGCAAGGTCTGTGCGTATCATGCTGTGTCCTCCTGAAAAAATAATCAGAAATAGTATTTGCAGGGCGGGCGCGAATAAACACGCGACAACTTATTTTGGTGAAGAGATGTAACCAGTCTGTATATGTGTGGAGTCACAGTGTGGAAACAAGCGGAACGGTCGAGACCGTTCCCTACGGTTCGTGCGTAAGCCATAAGTTCACTTCGAAAAAAAAAGAGTATTCCTATTCTCCGAAGGAGTATTGCGTATCTGCCGCGGAATAATATATAACCCTCCGGGTTACAGGTATACTGTTTTGTTGGGTTATGTGCGCTATGAATTGTAGGGGCGACCCCCGTGTCGCCGCCGATAACGGGTCTGCCAGTACCCAAGGAACGGTCGAGACCGTTCCCTATGGCTCGTGCGAAAGCCATAAGTTCACTTCGAATAAAAAAGAGTATTCCTATATCCCGAAGGGAGATGCGCACCTCATGCCGAATAGTTATACCCCTTCGGGGTACAGGTATACTTTTTGATTGAGTTTTGTGTGCGCAGATGATGCACATTGTTACGCAGTTCGTGCGCGTTGCAATCGCAGGGGCGATCAGTGATCGCCCGCCATCAACGATTACGCCAGTTTTAACGGAACGACACAGAGGTCGTTCCCTACGGTTCGTGCGAAGCTGTTCGTTGCGTTTAACTTCACTTTAAATAAAAAAGAGTATTCCTATTTCCCGAAGGGAGATGCGCGCCGCATGCGGAATTGTTATACCCCTCCGGGGTACAGGTATACTGTTTGTTGAGTTGGTGCGTGCAGATAATGCACATTGTTACGAAGTTTGTGTGCGTTGCAATCGTAGGGGGATCAGTGATCGCCCGCCAAAACGCAACAAAAAAGACCGTCCTCAGACGATTCATCCATACTTTCTCGTTATGCTTACTCCACACCCCGCCTACGCAATATCGCCACATAGGTAAAAACCTCAATGCCGATATAACCCGCGAGCCAAAGGAAATAGCCCCATGTCGCGCCGAAATTAAAAGCATCGCTTTTGCTGTATGTCACACTGATGTCGTGCACGGGCGGCAGAATCCACAGTATATATTTGAACGCGTCCACCCGCGCGGTCATCGCGCCCTTGATAACAGCCAGCAGCGCAAACGTGATGCAAAGCAGTATCGCGGCATTGCGGTTAGTGATGATTCTGTGATTCACAAACAGCCCCGTCACGCCGCCGCAAAGCCCTGTGAGCGCAAACAAAACAAAACCCGACAGCACATCGGCCACCATGATGCCGCGGCTGAACAGGCCACCCCCTCTTGACAAATCGATCAGCAGCGGCGCAAGTACCCCGATTGCCGCGAACACGAGGCTTACCGCTGTCATCAGCGCCGCCTTGCCAAGATAAAACAGCCATTTGCGTCGCAGGCGTACAAGTATCGTCTGCTCAATCATCGCGTAAGCGGCATTGTCCTCCATCATGCCGACGCTGATCATCAAAATAAAAAGCACAATCGCACAGATGCCGAAGCTGCTTCGTATATTGAGCGGGCCGACGGCGTACGCAACGCCGATATACGCAAAGAGTATCAGCAGCGGCACAATGAGCCGGCTGCTTCTTAAGAGCTTATCCCTTTCAAACCTGTAAACAGCCTTCAGCATATACCCTCCGTCTCGTCGTACTTCACGATGCGCACGTCTTCGTCCGCCGTGAGCAAAGCGAAAAGCCTCTTCGATTGGCTGATATCGGCCTCTATTCTGACCAGCCGCCCCAAAAATGTGACTTGTGCACCAACCACCTTGAGCTTGTCCATGATATCCGCACCGCCAAGCGCCGCCAAAAACACACAGCGTGTTCTCGCGCGTTCGAACACATAACTTTCGCCGTCTATCAGCTCGCCTTCTTTAATTTGATAGATGGTATCCGCAAGCTCCTCGATGAGAAACGGTTCGTGGCAGGCCATCACGATGGTTATACCATCGGCCTTTCTCTTTTTCAGTTCCTGCGCGAAATGAGACTGCGACGCCGCGTCCTGCCCCGAGAGCGGTCGAGAAACAGGATATCGCGCTTTGCCGCGAGTGCCTGAATCACCGCCGCCTTTTGCAGCGTGCCCTTGCTTAAATATTTCATCGGCGTATCGAGCATACCGTCAAGGAAGAACGCCTTGTAGTAAGGCTCCGCCGCGTCCGGCTTTGCGCCGTCAAGCGCGAGCATATGGCTCATGAACCGCAGTATCGTCATATTGACCTTATCGAATCGGTCGGGCACCAACGCGAGACGCAAATCCGCCGATACGGAAACGTGCCCTGATGTCGGACGAGTCAGCCCGCACAGAATACGAATCAGCGTGCTTTTGCCGCAGCCGTTTTCACCGACGAAAGCGACAGCCTCGCCTTTACTGATATTGAGGCTGATATCTTTAAGCACGTTATGACGGTCATATGTTTTGCCGATATGTTCGGTGGATAGTAACTGCATAAGGCTCCCCCTGCCTTTAGTCAACCGCCGCTTCCATAAAGCCCACGGTAAACGGCAGATGTTCAAACACCTTTGTGCCAAGGTGCACAAAGCCGTTCTGCTCGTACCAATGCCTCAGAACGGTGTTTTCTTCTATTATACCGATAGAGATCTTATTGCCGCCGAGCTGCTTCACCTTTTGCACGGCAAAATCGAGCAGCATTTTCCCGAATCCGTGATGACGGCATTCCGGCACGACGGCGATGTTCTTAAGCTCAAACCGGCCCTCGCCTTTGTTTTCGAGCTGCATGAACCCGGCAATATATCCGTCTGTTTTCAGCACGTACATCATATTGCCTTTGTCTTTATCATAAAGCAGCCGCTCAATTTTCATAAAAGCCGCGTTCGTGGGGCAGTTTTCCTCGGTTAAGTGGAAATGCTTTGCGATGGTTGCGAATGCCGAACGAATGGTCTCGACACAAAGCGTCAGTTCATCATCACGCACGCCGCAAATTTCACAGTTGTTCATATAGACCCGCCTTTTGTATATAACTCATAATAAACCCATTATATCCCATGGTGTCATAATAAGAAAGCGGTATTGTGAGAGATACCGCTCAGCCTGAAAAAACCACTCGGTCTTTTTAAAGATCACAGAATCGCGATTGCCAAGCAGAGCGCATCCCATGAATCTACGCTCTTAGCCATGGGATTCCTCTTTCTCTCACGCTCCATCGGAATGACAAACACAGTGAATTGCAGGGCGCGATTCTCCAAGCGCGTCTTCGCCGGCGTGTCTCAAGCATAAGGCTGTAGGGCGCGATTTCCAAGCGCGCATTCATCGGTGTGCCTCAAGCATAAGCCTAGTAGGGCGCGATTTCCAAGCGCGCATTCATCGGTGTGCCTCAAGCATAAGCCTAGTAGGGCGCGATTTCCAAGCGCGCATTCATCGGTGTGTCTCAAGCATAAGTCTGTAGGGCGCGATTTCCCAAGCGCGCATTCATCGGTGTGTCTCAAGCATAAGTCTGTAGGGCGCGATTTCCCAAGCGCGCATTCGCCGGTGTGTCTCAAGCATAAGCCTGTAGGGCGCGATTTCCAAGCGCGCATTCGCCGTGACTGCAGGTGCGTCAGGGATGCCGCACCCTACATGTGAATAAGTGAAGTCTGTAGGGCGCGATTTCCAAGCGCGCCTTCGCGTGGACGCAGGTGCGTCAAGCATGCCGCACCCTACATACACAATCGATATGTTGGATTTAACGTAACAAAAAGCCCCTCAATCAGCATTATGCCGTTGATTGAGAAGCCTTTTTTTCAGGACTGATTAAATTATAGAATCATAAGCGTTCAAGCAAATTTACTTTATCAGCTCCAGCAGACCCCATTTCTCGGGGCTTAAGTACGAGTTGTTGGTCGGGTCGTTGAACTTTGTCATGCTCTGGCGCACACCGCTGCCGTCGCTGTCGTTCACCTGCGCGTCAAAGCCCATGATCATGCCCTCCTCGGGCGTCACCACGAGCGGCATGGCCAGCTCCACGAGATAACCGCCGTCAATCAGCGTCACGGCGGATGCAAAGCCTTTCGCATCGGGCACGGTGCCGAACGATTCGTCTCCGACATAGCTCACGCGGTATTGGCCGTCGTTCGCGTCGTAACTCGCGCCTTTCTCGTTGCTCTGATCGAGAAACAGCTCAATCGAATCCTGCTCGTACACGTTTGCCGATGAGTTGTTGAGCAGAGGGTCCTGCACCTCAAACAGCGCATAAACAAAAGATTCATCCCACAGCAGCCGCACCTCGCCCTTCGCGCCTTCCCATGCCATAATCGGTATGCTCACCTTGGCCTTGGGGCAGTCCGCCCAGATGTCATCAATCTCGCCGTCTATTTTCGGTGTGCCGTATTTGGCGGTGGCTTTGTTGACCGGGGCGTCCTGCATCAGGGGTGCAGCTCCAAGTATTTCTCCGGATCAAGCACGGCATACGCCGCCTGCTTGGGCGAAAAATCCGCGTTGAACAGGCACGGGAAGCGGTCGCTGCGCCAGCTCTTGTTATCCACATAGCCCCAGAACGTCACGCGCTCAATGAGATTCTTGTATTCCCGGAACAGGCTGAACAGCTGCGCGTAGACGGTGCCCTGCTTTAATTCCTGTTCTTCGGTGAGGCCCTCTTTGTCCGCATTGTTCACCGAAACGTCTAGCTCCGTGATGCTGACCTCCACGCCGAGCTGAGAGAACAGATCCAGCGTCGCTTTCACGGCTTTCACGGAGGTGTCCGTGGTGTAGTGCCCCTGCATACCGATGCCGTCGATCGGCACACCCTGCGTTTTTAAGTCTTTCACCATTGCGGCAACGGCCTCGGCCTTGCTCTTCACATCAAGGTTATAATCGTTGTAGTAGAGCTTCGCGTCGGGGTCGGCTTGTTTCGCAAACTCAAACGCGAGCTTGATGTAGTCGGGGCCGATCGACGTGTACCACTGCGATTTGCGCAGGCATTTTGTCCAGTCGCCGTCAGCAGGTAACGCTATGTCATCCGCGATGGCCTCGTTGACCACATCCCATGAGAGGATCTGCCCCTTGTATTTGCCGGCGACGCCGTTGATATGGCTGCGCAGCTGTTCGATGGCCTCCTCGCGCTCACCCGTGCCGAGCCATTTGCCGCTCTGCTGGTGCCACGCCAGCGTATGCCCCACCACCGAAAGATTGTTTTCCTTGGCAAACGACATCATCGTGTCGGCGTCTGCGTAATTGAATTTGCCCTCGGTGGGCTGCATGTTCTCCGGTTTCATCAGGTTCTCCGGGGTGATCACGTTGAAGTGCTTCATCAGCAGTTCGTTGTCGGCACCGCTTCGGCTCGCGTCCGTGTAGATGGTACCGAGCAGGAAGTCGTCCTTGTAGGCGTCGCACAGAGAGAAATCGGCAGGCCAGCCGTCACTGTTTTCCGTCGGTGCGGGCATCGGTTCTGCCGTCGGTGCGGGCGTGGACGCTGGTTTTGGCGTGGCACTCGGTTCGGGCACGGAAGCGGCACATGCCGTCAGAAACGAGCCAAAAACGAGACACAGAGACAGCACAAAAGCCAGATACCGTTGGTTATGGATCTTCACCATATCATATCGTCCTTTCTTGATATTAACCGGTTTCGATTATTATGCAGGGTCAACGTAACCGGTTTCGATTTTTGGATAGAGATGACCTGATCGGGTTCAGTCGAGAAAAAACAATATGCGAAATAATAATGCGATGTATAAAAATTAACACACAAGTGTAAAAACGTCAATCGGCGGTTAGGTTATAAACATCAAAGTATTGACTGTTTCAATTAAAAAGACTATCTAAGTGCAGCACTTAGATTAGTAATCTGCCAGACTTCCCCCTTTTGGGAAAGCTATCGCCCGAAGGCGACTGATGGGGTAATTTTTTAACTTATTTTAAACGCCACCCTCTCGGGTGCTTTGTCCCGCCATCTTTTGAAGGAGAAAGCTTTAGCGATTGTATTTGCAGACGAAACCGAACGTGCAATAAAAGCGGCCTCTCTCATCGAAAGTGCCGCTTCATAATCGCTATGAAAACGTCTGCTATTTCATATTGCGGCTGCCGGGCTTCACGGCAGGTAAGCCCTGCCTGCAAAGCGGGCAGTCCTCCGGCGAATACGACACAACCTCCATTGCGAGCACGGCTTCAAACGGCACGCCGAAATCCACGGCACCGTTGCTGCGGTCCACTATGCTGCCAACGCCCACGACGTTGCCGCCGAGG
>JAEZNC010000157.1 GCA_023441905.1 Bacillota bacterium
TATTACTATATTGTCCTTTCGACAAATTAAGAATACAATACGGCATAAAAATATTCTGTGACATAGTTACCCATTGACATGAACAGAATAAAAAAAGATGAAAAAATTTTACGGATCAATCGGATTCTGAACAATATGGTATTTTTGAATCAAAAGTTGCGCATAACCGCGATAATCCCAGATAACTTCGCTATTTTAGATATTCTTGCGCAAAATGAGAATAAAGAAATTAAAAATATGCAGATCAGTACGCAAGCTTGTTGCGCCAGTTTTTTTCACCAAAATTCCTATTCACAGCGAATTTTCACAATGATCTGCCCGCGCTTGATTTCAATGAGGCCCCGCTCGCTCATTGTTTTAAGCTGGCGCGTGATAACCTCGCGCGAGGATCCGAGCTCCACAGCCATTTTCTCGTGCGTCGTTTTCACAATGCCCTGGGCATTCGCATGATGCTGTAAGTAGGCCATAATGCGCTCCTCAATGCTGTTGAATATCAGCATTTCGATCGTCTCAATCGATAGAATGAGCCTTTTGGCGAGCGCGTTGAAAATATATGTACGAAAAGAATTGCAACGGTATAACAGCTCTTTGAACACATCGGGGGGGATATTGGCAATGACGCTGTCCTTTTCGGCTTCTATAGAAAAATCATATTCCATATCGCCCATCGTGCAGACACCCGCCAGCATGCAAAGCTCGCCTTCGCTAATGCGGTAAATCGTCATTTCACGACCTTTTTCGGAGGTCCGGAACATGCGCAGTTGGCCCTTCATCACCATCGGAATGCCAATGCAGCGGTTGTTATCCCCCATGATGATCTGTCCTTGCGGGATATCCCTGCGAATCACCGATTCACGAAGCAGTTTCTTATCTTCCTCACTCATCCCTGCGTAAAACGAAAATCTGTCGAAAACGCTCTTGTCCATCATGTCCTCCCTCTTGCTTGTTGCTTCCATTATAACCCTCAGCCGCTGATTTGCATAGGCAGACATGCCGAATGCGTATTGCCATTTATTTCATTGTTCTGGTATAGTTAGTATATGGATTATAAGAAATATATGAAGAAATATATCATCATCATCACAGTAATATCCTTACTGCTTTGCGGCTGTGTCAACGAAAAAGCGGCACAGGGCGGCATTGTGCTTCGTGGAGGAACCCCCAACGAGCCGCCGTTTGCCGCCATTCAATTACCCAAAAATGAGATTATCGTCTATATCACACCCACCGGAGAAAAGTACCACGAGGCGGGATGCCCGTTTCTAAGCGATACAGCCTTGCCCGTCACGCTCGAGCAGGCGCTGATGGAAAATCGTGAGCCATGCTCACGCTGCCATTGATCAGAGAAAACGCTTGATAAAATTAAAGTTCTTGGGATACGGTGCATAACGCGGCAGATCGAGCGCCAAATTCCGGTAGACCACAGAGCGCTTGTGGGAGAACGTCTCAAAGCTGTGCCGCCCATGATACGCCCCCATGCCCGAGTACCCCTTACCGCCGAATGGCAGATGCGGATTCGCGCTGTGAATGATCGTATCGTTGACCACTGCATCGCCCGAGGAGCGCATTGCGAGATACTTTTGCACGCGTTTTTTGTCTCTGCTGAAAAGATAAAACGCGAGCGGCGTTTCCATCGTCTGCAGACTCTGCAGCATGTCGTCCTCATCATCGTACGCAATCACAGGCAGCACCGGCCCGAATATCTCCTCACCCATCACCTTGTCGTCAAACGTCACATCCGCCATCACCGTGGGCGCAATATAGCGGCTCACCGCGTCGGTCTGTCCGCCGCAGAACACTTTTGCGGGGTCAATCAGGCCGCTCACGCGCTCAAAATGAGACGGCGTGATGATGCGCGCAAAATCGGGGCTCTGCCGCGGGTCTTCCCCGTACATGTGTGTGATGGCACTTTTCATCGCCTCGAGCAGCGGCGGGATAACCTCGCGCTTTGCCATCACGTAGTCGGGCGCGATGCATGTTTGCCCCGCGTTCATAAACTTACCCCAGCACAGCGACTTGGCCGCTTTTGCGATATCCGCCGTTTCATCCACAATGCACGGACTTTTACCGCCCAGCTCCAGCACAAGAGGCGTCAGGTTCTGCGCAGCGGCGTTCATCACCACCTTGCCGACCTTCGTACCGCCTGTGAAGAATATAAAATCATACCGCTCGGCGAGCAGCGCTTCGTTCACATCGCGGCCGCCCTCGAAAAACGCAATATACTCATCAGAAAAGTTGCCTTCAATGATGCGCTTCATCACAGCCGCCGTGTGCGGCGTATACCGCGACGGTTTCACCACCGCCGTGTTGCCCGCCGCCATCGCACCGATCAGCGGCGCCAGCGTCAGCTGTACAGGATAGTTCCAGGGAGACATGATCAGTGTGACGCCAAACGGTTCATACGTGATCGTGCTTTTGGCATGAATCGTCGCGAACGTCTTCGGCACTGTTTTCGGGCGCGCCCACGCTTTTAAGTGCTTTTCAAACTCGGTGATGCCGCTCAATATTAGGCCGATCTCCGTGGAGTATGTTTCAAACTCGCATTTGCCGAAATCATCGCGCAGCGCTCTGCCGATATCCGCCTCGTGCCCAAGCAACGCGCTTTTGAGCTTTTTAAGCTGCGCAATCCGAAAGCCGATATCTCTTGTGCGCCCCGAGTTGAAAAAGGTACGCTGGGCATTCACCGTTAGTTTGATATCCTTCATGCTCTTATACCTCCCTTTTTCTTTACAAAGCATTATACGCTGATAACTGCATCTAAATATAGAGTATCACAAATATTGTTGATTACTTCATTGCAGCCTGCACTATATTCGTGACACTTAATTTAAAATCTTCTGATAGGCGACGACGTCCAGCAGCCTGCCGAATTTTTGGCCAACCTCTTTGCAATGCGCGCACTTAAAAAACCCGTTCTTCTCAAACAAGCGTATGCTGCGCGTGTTTTCTCCGCAAATTGTGGCGATCAGCACATGAATGCCCTTGGAGCGTGCGTAATCTTCAATAAACGTCACCGCGCGGCTGCCAAGGCCCTGCCCCAGCTTGTCGTCCCTTAAATAAACGGCCACCTCCGCCGTACCGTTGTAAGCCTCCCGCTTTTTATATGGCGACAGAATCACATAGCCGCAGAGCGTGCCGCCATCGGTCATCACAAATGTTTTGTATTTGGGTTTATCAAAATACACAATGTCCTCCAACTCTTTGAGGCTCACTGTGTGCGTATGAAACGTTGCCGTTGTGCTCAGCACATAATACAGATAAATATCAAGAACGCCCTGCAAATGCTTTTGCTGGATCTCCTCAAATCTGATTTCAGCCATTTGCTTATTGCCTCCATTTGTCATCGTATACGTTGGCCTCATATTATCACTTCGCCGTTATTATGGCAATATTTCTCATATCATTAACAATTTGAATGGAAATTAAGCCCTCCATTATGTATAATGGCATGAGAAAGCAGGTGACACTTCATGTATTACCAGAAAGACTATCTGATGCGGCTGATTGAAGACATCGTACGCATCATCGCGAGAATATTCTTCGGAAAAGACTACAAAAGCTATCAATACGTTGATGAGATGATGCTCTCCAAAACAGACCTTTGGTACAGACAGCTGATGGAGCTTGTTGAACAGCGGCGGCTCGGCGAAGCCGAGGATATTCTTTTCGACGGGATGGATACGCAAAATAAAGATCATATGGCTGTTGCGCTCGATGTGTATATGGCGATGAACGCGCTTTCGGATGATGAACTTGATAATGCCGATTTTTCTCGCGAGGAGATTAAAGACGGCCTGAAAAAGATCACGCAAATGTTCGGCGTGAATCTGGACGCAGTATTCCAGTAATTTATAATTATCGTTTTTGGGCTTCTCGCATTGCCTGTGGGCTTATAAAAAAGCGCCGGATATAACCGACGCTTTCAGCTTGATTTGTTTAGTTCGCTTTCATGAGCTTGGCTCTGTCACCCTTGTCGAGCACTGCCTTACGCAGCCGAATATTCTTGGGTGTCACCTCCACAAGCTCATCGTCCGCGATAAACTCGAGCGACTGCTCAAGGCTTAAGACCGTGGCCGGTGTGAGGCGCAGCGCCTCATCCGAGCCGGATGCGCGCGTGTTGGTCAGCTGCTTCTTCTTGCAGACGTTGACCACGATATCCTCCTGCCGCGCGTTCTCGCCGACCA
>JAEZNC010000277.1 GCA_023441905.1 Bacillota bacterium
AGCAGCACCTGCTCACAGATCGCTTTTTCATTGTACACATAAACCTTGGGCGTGGCGGTGGTGCCCGACGTGCAAAGCGCAATGCCGTCGCCGTACATCGGCATATACATCTCGCTTTTCGCATCAAGGCTTAAGAATTCGTCAGGTTGAATCACCTTAATGCCGCCCACGTCAACCGGCGTATCCGTCACAATAGTGCGGGATCCCGCCTGCCTGAGTATATGCATCAGCTGCGCGTCGTCACCGCCTGCGTCGAGCAGCAGCGGGCGGTAACCGGCAAGTATCACAGACCAAAAAGCTGCCGGCCAAAGAGGGTTATTGGCATACCGGAGCGCCACAAAAGCGTTTTTGTCCAAGCCTTCGAGCCGCTTATTCAGTGCTTTCGCACCGGCTGTGATGATGCGTTCATAATCGGAAAAAGTGAGTTTTTTGATGCCGCTTCCGTCATTGTATTCCGCCGCGACCGCGTCTCCGTTCGCGCATATCAGCGAGAAGAGGTTTTTTATCGACGGCTCCTCCCGCAAGGCGGCTATTTTTTCAATGATCGTGTCCATTCAAACAAAGCCTCCGTAAGATATAAAAAAATAAATGATGCCTTAACAGCTTGATGGATAACCCCTGCGCGGCGAGACGAAATCATCCCAAAAAAATGCTTTATGGGAGTTGCGCCGCTTCATCGCCGCTTGCCATTGCCGGTTTAAAAATCATGCGCCGGCGCGCCAAAACAAGCTTATAAGGCGCAACAACCGTCGTTCATTCACTGTTGCCACGAACAAACGTGATGAAGTGAATCGCGCAGCAGATCGGAATGACGGCATGATATTCGCATCATAGCAATGACAGGGCAGGTTATGTCAGCAACCTGTATACTTGGTATATCTATTAATACTAACACATTCAATTAGTTTGGTCATCAAACTTTTTATGAAACCGCTCCGATTCTCTTTTTTCGTTCGGCAATGTAGCTTTCAAATCTGTCTATTGTAAGGTTCACAATCAGCTCCTCGGGAAAACCGTGCTCTGCCATAATGCTGACGGCAAGGTCATGTCTGCCGATATTGTGCGCAAAATGCGCATCACTCGAAACGGCAACCCTTACCCCGTATTTTTTGCACAGAGGCAGATAGATCGCCGCGTTGGCCGTTCCTCCCTTTCTGTACACAAAAGAGTGGTTGTTCACTTCCAGCAGTTTATTATGTCTGGCTGCGGCTTTTACCACGGCTTCATAATCAAGCTCATAGGCGGGATTGTCCGGATGGGAGATGATATCCACGTACGGGTTGGAAAAGGCACCGATCACTGCCTGTGTATTTTGCTGCTTTGTGCCGGGCAGAATCACCACCTCATGCAGCCCCGCAATCACGTAGTCGGTGAATCGCAGATACTTTTCCCTCACATCAATCGCGCCGGAAAAGTCGGTAATATTCGATTCAACACCCGGAAAAATACGAACCCCTTCGATATGATTCGGTAAAAAAGGATACGTGCCCAAGTTAAATTCGGGGCAGGCCCCCGGCATCTTCGGCCCGTGGTCCGTCATGACGAATCCCTTGAGACCCTTCTTTGCAGCCGCCGCTGCGTTTTCGAGCAGCGTGGAATGCGCGTGTCCCGATAGAACCGTGTGTGTATGTGTGTCCACTTCGATATTCATTTTTTAATCTCCAGTAAAACTATTTTATTCCAAAAGCTGAGCGATCCTTTTGACCGCGCCCGCAGCGTCGGGTGCGTATGCATCCGCGCCGATGCTTTTGGCATAATCATCTGTCACAACCGCGCCGCCCACGATGATCTTCGCCCGCAGACCGCGCTGCCTCGCCATCACAATCACCTTCGCCATTTCCTGTGCGGTGGTGGTGATCAGGGCCGACAATCCGATGATGTCGGCATCCGTTTCCGCCGCCGTATTGATAATTGTATCGGCAGCCACATCCTTCCCGAGATCGATCACCTCATAGCCGTGGTTTCTCAGCAGCATGGCCACGAGATTCTTGCCGATATCGTGGATATCGCCTTTGACCGTCGCCATCACGATTTTCTTTTTGGTTCTGGCATCAGAGGCGGAAAAATGCTTCTCTAAATAATCAAAAGCCGTGTGCGCCGCTTCGGCGCTGTATATCAGCTGCGGCAGGAAATAGATGCGCCGCTCGTATAGATCGCCGACCTGCTGCAGTGCCGGTATCAGCATGTCATTTATGATATCGTTCGGGGTTTTTCCGGCCGCCAGTTCGGCATTGATCAGTGCTGTCATCAAGTTCTTTTTGCCTGTGATCACGGCATCGCCCACGGTTTTGGCGTCTTCTTTGGGGGTCTCCACCTGCGCGAACCGCTTCAGATAACGCTCAAAATTATTATCGCGGTTCACAAGCGCCTCGGCGGCGTGGTAGGCGTCCATCATCAGCTTGTCGCCGGGGTTCATGATGGCCGTGGTCAGCCCCTTCTCAATGGCCATCGTCAGATAAGCGGCGTTAATAAACGTTCTTTCGGGCAGCCCGAAAGAGCCGTTGGAAATGCCGAGCACGGCAAAGAAGCCGTTGTCGCTGCACCATTTAATCACCTTGAGCGTTTCAATTGCGGCTCCGGCGTCTGATGACACAGCCATCACAAGGCCGTCCACCACAATGTTTTCTTTGCCGATGCCTTCACGCGAAAGCCGCACATATCCCTTTTCAATCTCCGCGATGCGCCCCTCCGCTGTTTGAGGTATGCCCTCGTCGCCGATGGGCAGCAGTATGAACATAGGCCGGTATTTTTTTATCACAGGCAGCAGCGTATCCATGCTGGCAGTTTTGGTGGAAACCGAATTGACGAGCGCACGCCCCGGATAGAGACGAAGCGCCCGCTCTATCACATCAGGTTTGGATGAATCAATGCAGAGCGGCAGCTTGGCCTGCACAGAAAGCTTTTCGATCACGCGTTTTATTGCGCTGCTTTCATCAAAATCCGGCATACCCACGTTCACGTCGAGAATATGCGCGCCGCAGTCCTTCTGCTCTATCGCCATATCGAGCACCGTGTCGTCATCGGCAGCCCTCAGCGCTTCCTTCAGCTTTGGCTTGCCTGTCGGGTTGATCCGCTCGCCGATCACGCGAAAGTCTTTTCCGAAATATGTCATGTCCGTCATGGATGTGAGCGCACTCGGCAATGTTTTTTGCCATGGCAGCGGCGACAGCGTTTGTATCTCTTCCCGGATGGCGTTGATAAAGCATGGGTCAGTACCGCAGCACCCGCCGATCAGGTTCGCGCCCGCTTCGCAAAGCGGCTTGATAAACGCCCTGAAGTCGTCGCAGGACAAATCGAACTTCGTTTTTCCGTTCTCAATGCGCGGCATGCCCGCGTTGGGCTTTACAATCAGCGGCACGGTGGATACCGCTTTCATGCGCTTCACCAGCGGCAGCATCTCCCCCGGGCCTGTGGAACAGTTGAGCCCCACCACATCAGCCCCCGCACAAATCAGCGTGACTGCAGCGGCTTCAGGCTGAGTGCCCGTCAGCGTTGTTCCTCTTTCGTCGAACGTCATGCACGCAACCACCGGAAGGTCGCAAACCTCCTTGGCGGCGAGTATGGCGGCACGCGTTTCCTGAATGTCGATCATCGTTTCAATAACGATAAAATCCACACCGCCTCTCACGAGCGCGGTAATCTGCTGCTTGTAGATATCAACGGCCTGCTCAAACTCAATGTCTCCAAGGGGCTTCAAAAAAGACCCTGTGGTGCTGAGTTCCCCGCCGACGAAGGCCTCGTCTCCCGCTGCTTCCACGCTGAGAGCTGCAAGCTCCTCGTTGAGCCGGTCGGTCTGATCCTGCAGACCGAAATCAGAAAGTTTGAGAGAATTGGCACCCATCGTAAACGTGTAAATGGCGCGCGACCCCGCTTCGATGTATTTGCGCTGAATGTCTCTGAGAATGCCCTTGTTTTCCACCGCAAAAAGCTCCGGGCAGACACCCGGAGACATGCCGTTGCTTTGCAGATATGTGCCCGTCGCGCCGTCAAGTATCAAAAAGCGCTGCCTGATGTATTCAAGAAACGTCAGTCCATCAATTCTCTTCATCTATTCCACTCCTGCCACTGCGATCACCGACTTTTCTGGTGACAGCAGGAATTTTTCGTTAATCTCCACACCAAGTGTCCCCATATCCAGCATATCGTAAAACACCTTTTGGTACTTGATAGCAAGATCGCCATAGCCCGCGCTGAAACGGTGATGTGTGAGATGCAGCCCAATGCGCTTCAAGGCGGCGTTTTTACGCGCAATAATGACATCAAGAGCCCCGTCCACAAATTCGGACGCGTAAGCGTCGTACACGAGCGCTTTGAGGCCTTCTCCTGCTGTGATGGCCGCGTTGATTTTGTCAACGTCGCGTTTTGGGATGGACGCGCACATCAGATATGCTTCGCTGCTGCTTTTCAGCAGCTTTGCAAGCTGCTTCGATTCGATCAGTGTGTCATTAATATATAATATTCCCTCAGCCGAAACGCGTACCGGTACGGATACCCCTTTCCCTTTCACGGTGAATGCAGCTTCGGCGGATTTAAGAAGGGCATCGATGTTTTGATCGAGCTCTGCCGAAAATTTCGCTTTCTGAGATCCCAACCGCCGCATGACGGTCTTTTTTTCCGGTATAAACGGTATAAAAGAAAAAAGCTCCATTGCGCACCTCAGGGTCTATGATACAACACTTACCGGCATTGTTCAACCACTTGCAAAATAGCCCTCATTATGATTAAATGGGAATCAATCAAAAATCGGCGCTTTAAAACAGGAGTGATCATGAACCTTATTGATAAGCTAAAATCGAATGAAAAAACTTTTTCTCTTGAGTTCTCACCTCCTAAAAAGGACATGCCGGTGGATACCGTTTACGGCGCGATAGAGAAGCTTTCTGTTTATAACCCCGAATTTGTGAGCATCACATACGGCGCGGGCGGCAGCAACAGGGACAGAACCGTTGAGGTGGCCTCGCATGTCAGCGAGCTCGGCTTGGAAGCCATTGCGCATCTGACCTGTGTGGGCGCTGACCCTGAGCAGATCAACGCTGTGCTGGATACGCTTGAGATAAAAGGCATCAGAAATATTCTCGCTCTGCGCGGCGATATTCCGCAGGATATGGATAAATCCGCGGCGTTTGTATACTATCGGCACGCGAGCGATTTGATAATTGATATCAAAAAAAGAAGCAGCCTGACGGTGGGCGCAGCCGCGTATCCGGAAGCCCATTACGAGGCGGACTCTATGGGCGGTGATTTGGCATATATGAAGCTCAAGGCCGATCTCGGGGCCGATTTTTTCGTGACCCAGCTATGCTTCGATAAAAATGCGCTGCTCGACTTTCATGACAAAGCCTGTCAGGCGGGCGTCCAGGCCCCCATTGTGACAGGCATTATGCCTGTTCTCGATCCCAAGCAGATCATCCGGATGACGCTGCTTTCTGCGTGTTCCATCCCCGCATCTTTGAGCAGGCTAGTGAGCCGATACGGTGAAGACCCGGAGAGCTTCAAAAAAGCCGGTATCGAATATGCCGTGAATGAGATCACCGGCCTGATGGCAGGCGGAATCAACAAATTCCATATCTATGTGATGAACAAAGCGGACGAAACGGCGCAGATTCTAAAGATGAGCGGCCTTATTTAGCCTCGGCCATATATAAACTCCAAGCAGTCAACGCTGTTAAAATTAAACATACATGATGCTGTTGTGACAGTTTCTTTTACACGACCACTTCGGGATCTCATTTACAGTGGCAGCGGAATAAATGCCCGCTAACGCATTTTTGTATTTATAGCGGTGAATGTCGCATGATGATGTCGATAGGGCGCGAGCTGAAAATAAATGGAATATACTCCGCTGCGTTGTTACGCCTTATTTCTTTTCTCTCTGTACATATCTGAATCGGCCACATTGATCAATGTATAAACCGATTCTTTCGCGTTAAACTCGGCTTCCTTAAACCCAAAGCTCACCGATATGCTCTGCGCTTCGGTCACAAATGTCCGGGAAACAGCCTGCTGGATGCGTGAGGCCAGCAGCATAGCCTGCGGCTTTTGTACGCCGGGCAATATCAGCAGGAACTCATCTCCGCCCAAGCGGCAGACCTCACCCGACCCATCCACATGTTTTTTTAATATCATCGCCACCGCGCGTATCATGTTGTCTCCCACGCCGTGCCCGTATGTATCGTTGACATGCTTTAAACCATCGATATCCGCAAAGCAGACAGTGATGGCGGTGTGCTCCCTTTTGCATTTCAAGTAAGCAGCCTGGAGAATTTCGAGGCCTGCGCGTCTGTTGTTAAGTCCCGTGAGAATATCCGTTTTTGCAAGCATCTCCAGCTTATTCTCGGCCTGTTTAAATCTTGTGATGTCACAAACAACGGTTGTCATTAATGTGCGCCTGCCGAACCGTGATTTTGTTTTCATCACGCTGTAGCTGCGCCCCGTACTTTCAATTTTGTGTATACATGGCTTGTCCGCTTTATTTTCATCGCTTAGCAGCTTATTAAGAAGCTGTTTTGCAGTACCGATACCGAAAATTTCACGAAACGATTTGTTTTCATAAAGCATTTCTTTCGTATCGGCATCCCATATGGCAACACCTTGCTCAATGGCCTCGATGCCTTTTGAGAGCACCGTCATATGATTATCCGGCGCATCCGGGGCAAGCAGTCTGTAAAAGCCGGCTAATTTATCAATGTGATTACGCTGTGTTTCTTCCGCCGTGCTGTCAAAAAAACAAATCAACATGCCCTCCGTTCCGTGTGCCTTTTGAAAAGGAGCAATGACCACATCGGCGGCACGCTTTAAGGCTTTGAGCCGCATCAATTCGCGCTCCGGCGAATCTTCAGCGTCGGCGCTCAGCATGGGAATGCATAAACTTTTTCTTTCCCTCCACTCGTCAATGAGAGTCATTCGCGCTTTCTTTTTCTCGTATAGCGCTGCGCAAAAAGCCCCCGTTCCTCTCGCGGTGATACGCAAAAAATCATTAACCGGTTTTTTATTGTTCGCCAGAAAAGCGTCCGTAATTTGTGCAATCAATGAATCCTCGTTAACCAAAGACGTGTTTTGTATATGCTTAACGACCACAAGAAACACGGCTTCGCCGCTAAGCTCCGTCAATGCCGCATCTATGTTGACATAATAGGCTTTTTTTTCGATAACGACTGTGGTTTGTGCATGCAGTGGCCTTTTTTGAGTAAACGTTCCGAAAACCGCCTTATCCTCAATCATTTCATAAAAATTCGCACTCACTATGAAACCGTGCCGGTGGGCCAATGGATTGGAATAAAGAATTCGACCGTTTTTTGAGCTGACAATAAAGACAGGCAACGGAAACAAACGATAATCGTCTTCTTTCATAGGCTCTCCTCATATGTCTTTTTCTTTATTATAAGTATTTCCCTAAAAAACATTGACGAACGGCGTCATATGAAAAATGATCTAATGACTGATAAAACGACAAGTTTTTTTGCCGAATTAAAAGGATATTCGTATAGTAATGTGGTATAATTACTTTTAATGTGCGTTTATGTGATATTTACAAGCGTATCCGTCGACATAATTATAAAAATGCGACTATGATACGACTCATCTCCCTATTTATTTCGGCAAACACTGTTTGCCACTTTTTTTTGCAGTGCTTATATTCTTTCATGACAAAAGCAAAACGCAAAGTCCGCGGTCTTGACGGTGATTTTTGTATATGCTATATTAACAAAGTCCACTAGCCGGTGTGATGGAATTGGCAGACGTGACGGACTCAAAATCCGTTGGTAGCGATACCGTGCCGGTTCGAGTCCGGCCACCGGCACCAGTTGGAGCGTAACGCGCTCCGCTCATAATCCCTCTTCGATAACAACGAATGAGGGATTTTTTATTTTTCACTCTGTACCTCCTTTCCAAAATCTTTGGCACTGCAGGGTAAGCTTGCTCTGATCCAATTCTTCTTTTATACAAGACTTCACCCGCTGCTCTGGTGCATCATCTCCTCAAGTCAGCTACGATTAAATGATGATTGATGGCGTAGTGAGCGAAATATCGCAATCTCGAAGAGCAGAATAGATAACATCGCCTTGATTTGAATTTCATTTAAAACAGCATAAAGTATATTAAGAAAACGATTTCATTTTCTATCTAAGGCACAGCTAAAAATTTTTTAATTACCAAACTTTTATTGTTGACAGTGCATCCTCAGCCGCAATAAAATATCATCAGAGAGACACTCAGGCGGCTCTCGATAAAGTACTTAACATTTTTTACATCTGGAGTATTTTACAGCAGTTTATGCAGCACAGCGAGACATCAAAGGGAAAGACGACATTGAAAATCAGCTTCAGGCAAGACAATTGAGTGGGACAGCAAGGAAGAGTTTTTATATGAAGAGCCGCCCGATACCGGAGGTTCTTCATTTTTTTTCTGCTTCAATCAGCAATTGCTGACAGCAGCAATAGTTATTTTTCAGAAAATCAAGCTTTTTGATATCGCTTTGATACTGCTCGTTTTGATTCCATTGCTGAAACAAGAAATGCAACAGTTCATGGCAGTGCGTACGAAATGAATCGCTAAGGCTGTAAAAGCACCATTGCTGTATCTTGCGGCATTTGATAATATTGGAATAGCGCAGTCTGTTAAGATGCTTTGATACAGAGGGCTGAGACACATTCAGCACTTCGGCAATCATACAGACACAAAGCTCATTGGTGGCCACAAGGCTTAATATTCTCAGGCGGCCCGGATCTCCGAGCGCTTTGAACACATCAGACAAGTCCATGTTTTCGTTCCTTCTTCTCCCATCTGAATATAAATATATGGCGCAAAAACACAGAATAGACAAAGGTCATTTAATTTATCGTTTCAACGAACCATATTCCCGCATCGGCATATAGTAAATTATAAATACTCTTGAAGGAGGGAAATATATGAACGGTTTTTTTGATGGCAATAACAACTCCATGATATGGATTTTACTGCTGTTGTGCTGCTGCGGAGGCTTCGGCAGCTGCGGCTGCGATAACAACTGCGGCGGTGGTGGCTGCGGAGGCGGATTTGGCGGTATCCTGCCCATCCTTCTGCTGTGCTGCTGCGGAGGCTTTGGCGGCTGCGGCTCTAAATGCTGCTGACGGTACCTCTTTATACATCCCGTATATAACCTATCATCAAATGAAAGACTTTAGAATGCCACAGCGGCATTCTTTTTTTGCTTGTTCTCGCCTTTATATGCAATATGTTTGGTTTCCAATAAGCCTTCGGTATACTATGCTTTATCAATATCAGCAGCCGTCTGCCGAAGAAAATGTATTTTATGCAATCGCGGATCAAATAATTTTGAACAACTGTAATGTCAAAGTTAGCCTACCGTTATCAAGACAGTTCAGCCCTTGTGCAATTCCATACATACGGCTAAAATCAACCGCTGCGTCTATATATTAAAATGAGATGCTCATCGTTGTTTATTTGCGGATTAGGCTTATAAGCTGCAATACGAATGCCATACGCACGGCGTCCGCCTATTCCGCTGTGTTCTCAAATCCCGGCTGATATTCGTTCAGGTCTTTATCGATAATGACGATATCAACGCGACGGTTGCGCTCCTTGTTTACTTCCGAATCGTTGGGCGCGACGGGGCGATACTCACCGTAGCTTGTTGACGACAGCCGTGCGGGATCTACGCCAAAGTTTTGGAGCAGCTTGGCCACATTGATGGCACGCTGGGAAGCTAGCTCCCAGTTGGATGCATACCTGGCGCTCGAAATGGGTACATTATCGGCCGACCCTTCGACACTGATATAGTTATCGACCGTTTTTAATATGTCCGACATCTTTTTCAGCGTTTCCGTTCCTTCTGCGTTGATATCGGCCGAGCCTGAATTAAAAAGCAGCGCTTCTTTAAAGCTGACCACAACACCCCGTTGTTCCATGTGGATGCCAACGAGGGTTCCAATGCCAGCTTCATCGATCAAATCTTGTAGTTGCTCCTCTATAGATTTCTCGGCTTGTGTCTGTCCACCCGTGCCTACTTCAGCGTTCTGCGGCAGCGATGCCTGTGGTGTTGTCTGATTGGCTTCACCTGGAACCGACCACTCGTCATTATCCATATCCGATGAATCGCCCGCCTCCTGCACCACGGAAACCTCAGCGCCCAACGTAATACCAAGCTGATAGGCCAGCGCTTCAAATTTATCTGTATCCACCTTGCTGATGGTGTACATCATGATAAAAAGCACCAGCAGCAATGTAATCATATCCGAGTAAGTCAGCAGCCACCGTTCTGAATTCTCGTGTTTTTCTTCTCCTTCTCTTTTCACAGACTCTGCCCCTCTTGTTTATTCGATATTTCTTCCGTTTCTTTTGTCACTCTCTTTTTTCTCTCCACCATCTGGAGATAGGGTGTCAGCTTTTCTCTGATTACAATTGGGCTTTCTACGTTATTAATCGACAGGACACCTTCGATGATCATTTCTTTTTCCAGCCTCAGCGTTTTTAATATCAGTTTTAATTTATTGGCAATGGGAAGGTAAAGAAGGTTTGCAAAACAAACGCCGTATAAAGTCGCCACAAAAGCCACGGCGATGGATGCCGCAAGCTCTTCGGCCGACTCCATGTTTCCGAGAACCTGTATGAGCCCCATAACCGTTCCGATAATGCCCATTGTCGGAGAGAACCCGCCGGCCGCTTCAAACACGGCAATTTCTCTCTTTTTTCGCTCTTCAAATAAGTAAAGATCGTTTTCGAGAACATCTTTCAGTAATTCATTGTCAAGGCCATCCATCAGCAGCATAAGCCCTCTTGACATCAGCGGGTCATGCGACTCGCTGAATCCTTCCTCAGTTGTCACCTTTTCAAGAGAGAGCAGCCCATCCCGTTTGACGGTCGTGGCAAAACCTAAAATTTCATCCATCGTTTCCTGAAGCTTCGCGGATGTGTTTTTCATGGTTGAGGCAATAACCTTTGGCATCGACGCCACATCTTTAACGGAAAATGAAACCATGACGGCACCAAGCGTACCGCCGAAAACAATCACTGCGGGGCTTAAGAGCAGCAAAGCGCCAATATTGCCTTTTTCCAGCACGAAGCCCATAAGTATCGCACCGAAGCCCAAAATAATTCCGAATATCGTTCCCTTCCCCATAACCTTACCTCTTTCCAAATAACCAAAAAATACTATTCTTTTTATAAGCATATATCTACACACTAATTTGTAATATTAATCGCAAATATAAAAAAAAAGAATACTGTAACAGTGGTCATGGTCAGAGAGTCTAACCCTATTATCGCAGCCCCTCT
>JAEZNC010000173.1 GCA_023441905.1 Bacillota bacterium
GGAGACATTCGGGCAGGCGTATATTGAGTACGAGAAGACGATACTGTTACCGTTTCTGTAAAACGTTTTTTTGTGAATACCGCTGTGCAAAGGATATTTGCGTGACACGAATCCGGAATCCTGTAAAGTTTGTTCGAGGTGAATGAAATGAACGCGGTATCAAAGAATATTAAGAAGCTTCGGCTTTTGAAAAGGCTCACACAGGAAGATATGGCCGACAGGCTGTTTGTTACAAGACAAACCGTTTCCAACTGGGAGACCGGGAAATCCCAGCCCGATATCGATACCTTGATAAAAATCGCCGAGACGTTTCATACGGATACGTCTGTTCTGATCTACGGGTTCTCAGATTCACGGGACATGAAGAAAGAAAAAAAGAGGCTGATAATTAGTGCCGCCGCTTTGCTGGTTTTTGGAGCTGCGTTATTTTTCTTGAATCAATACGCTCAGAATGAGTTGCATGCATACTATAATAACTCGCCGCTGATGCTGTCGCGTATGTTGTTTCAACCGATCTTCTGGCTGTGGCTTGGGTGGGCAGTGATTCAGGGGCTGGATTTTTGGGGAGTTATTAAGCCAATCAAAGCAAAGCCCCGCAAGGTTGTGCGAATCGCAACGCTGGCGATAGTGCTGTTTTATACAGCCCTTATGATTCCGTTTTTAATCGGTATGATAGATTGCTGGATTCAGCTGTCCGTTTACAGGCAAACCGCACAATTTTACGCGGAAAGCTCATTCAGTTATGAGTGGACATATCCGATAGCATTAATAAGCGATGTTTTTTGGCCGGTTTTTGATATTGTGCTCAAACAGCCGATTATATTTGTGATACCGGGGCTAGTATACAGGCTTTTTAAGCCGGGGAAGCAGAAAACGGATGCGATAGTGGAATAATCGTTTCGTTCGAAGGCAGCAGGAATGCTGTCTTTTTTATGTTGGGGAGAGGGCTGTCGCCGGATGAGCTCACTATGCAAATAACAGCGCCGTATTCTGAGAACCGGCGCTGTTGTATGCCACGAGGCAAAATGACTTAAGGTATTCGTTTTTAACGGCGTATGAAACGCCGATCAGCATATGAAAACCTGATCTCGCCTGACGCCAAAGGATTCGATAAAGGCTTCGGCATCGCGCAGGCTAAAGAAGGGGCCCGCCACAAATCTGCATTCAGGGCCAACGGGGAATGGCTGATCCCCAAAAGCGACTGTATATTGGCAATAGTTGATGCCCTCCGCCGCGCTGAAAAATCTGCAAAGATAAACATTGAGCGGGCGACGCGGCTGCGGGACCGGCACGGGCACGGGTATCGGCATCGGCGGCCTTGGGCGAGGCGGTCTCGGCCCCGGCATAGGCGGTCTCGGCCCCGACATAGGCGGTCTTGGCCCCGGCATGGGTATCGGCGGCACCACTGGTTGTTCCGGCAGCCCCGGCATCATAGGCTGCGATATTGGTGGCTCGGGCGGCCTCTCGCGTTGTGCGATATACGGGTTATAAAAATAGTCTTCGTCATCATACGGGTTCATTATTTACCTCCAAAACAAGTTGGATAGTCTTTATTCATCAGCGCTACAACGCGGGCAGTTTGCTATGTTTATAGCGCTGATGAAGTTGTATTCGTCAAATCACGCGGATAAAAGGTTTACTAAATCCGGCTGGTATTATTGTATGCGCGGGGGGTGAAACCTGTAACAGAGCATACACGGAGACGCGTGTCATTCTGAACGAGCGAAGCGAAGTGAAGAATCTGTAAATCAGCACCTGCATTAAACTGATTCTTATCCACTTCGTAGTCGTCCGGCAAAGCCGTCCTCAGAATGACGGGAATAGTGACTATATGCAAACACGAAGAGCAGCAGGAATGATGTCTTTTTTATGTCGGACAAGGGGATAATTTGAAATATTGTGTAGGATTTGATATAGTAATTCATGTGGAAATCAGGAAATCAGAGCAGATTAAGGAGACAGAAATGATTATTAAAGAAATCAAAATTAGAAATTTTCGCTCGATTGTTAATCAAACTATTAAAATAGATCAAATGAATGTTTTTGTTGGAAATAACGATGTTGGCAAATCTAATGTTTTAAAGGCACTGAATCTGTTTTTTAATTCTGAGACAGAGGCTGGCGAACCTTACAATTTTGACAATGATTTCACATATTTATACTCGAAACAAAGTAAGCGGGCTAAAGAAATTTCTATTGCTCTTACAATACAAGTTCCTGATACTTTTAAGGATACAGGATTAATAGTTTGGGAAAAAGTATGGAATGTTGAGGGCCAAATTACAACGAGGGAAAAGGTTTTTAGACAGGAAGATGGTGCATCATTGCCAGCTAGATCTCGTGTTTTTACTGGATTAGGTCGGATTAAGTATAGATATGTTCCTGCGGTAAGAAGTAAATCTTATTTTAAGGAACTACTAGGTACATTATATGAAGCTATTTCAACAACTTTGAGTAAACCTCTAGCAAAACCACTAGAAGATTTATCAGATGCATTAAAACAAGCGACATTATCTATGAGTGATGATTTAAAAAATAGTTTAGGGATAAACAGTACAATCTCTATGCCAGATAACCTTCGGGAATTTTTTACAACACTCAAATTCAATACTTCTTTAGATAATACGGGAATCACATATTCACTTAGTCAACGCGGGGATGGAGTTCAATCAAGACATATACCAATGATTTTAAAATATATAGCGGAACAAGATAGACTATCCAGAGGTACCGGTGCAGTAAGAGTATTTACAATTTGGGGATATGAAGAACCAGAGAATAGTTTAGAGTTAAGTAAAACATTTGAAATGGCGGAAGAAATATTTCATATATCTAATGACATACAAACCCTTGTTACCACTCATTCTGCTGCCTTTTATATGATAAGTAAGCGAGAAGGCGTACAATTGTTTAGTGTTGTTCAGAAAGAACTTGATAAAGAGACCTATATACAGCCGATAATTAACATGGAAAAAATACATGAGGAATTAGGTGTTATGCAGCTAGTTTCTCCTTTTATTGAAGAAGTAGCTAAAAGCAAAGATATTACGATTGATGATTTGAATAGGATATTAAAAGTAATCAAAAAGCAAAATGCTGAGCTAAGAAGAATTGTTGACGAAACAGGGATTATTGACAAACCAACTATTTTTGTTGAAGGTAAAACAGATAAAAAATATCTCATTAGAGCAATAGAGATCCACAATAAACAATTAAAACAGATGATAAACAAAGGATTAGTAAGAATTATTGCTCATGACGAATTTGGCGGTGTTGTTCAAGTAAGACATTGGATAGAGGCATGGTGTAGAACAACTAACCAAAGTAAAATGATGGCTTTGTTTGACAATGATAAAGCATCAAAGAAAATTGTTAATGATGTTAAACTTGATGAAATTGTTCAAAAAAGAATGGCAGACAATAAAGTGAAAATATTGTTTATTTCAAGAAACGATCAAATCGTACAACTTCTAAAAAAGGGTGTATTATTTGACTATAGTATTGAACACCTATTCCCTTTGAGAATATGGAGAACTTATATATCGTTATTAGAAACTCGAAGTGCAACAATGTTACATGAGTTAAACCCTGAATTATGTGACCGTAATAAGTCTTATAATCAACTCATTGATGAGATTATCGAGGATGAAGATATAAAAGAATTGTTTATTAATAAGTGCATATCTTGTTATAAGAAGGATAAATTTTGTGAAAGAGTATTATGGGATTCAGTAACTGATGAGTCGATTTTTGATGATTTCAGACCTATTGTTGATGCAATAGCTAATTATTTTGAAGTAGATCAAAGCAAAGAAGAGGACTATATACAACAAGTTGGGTAGCTGTCAAATAAAGCGTTTTTCTATCCCTATCCTTTCCCATATTCCTCCTTGCACCCATCCTCCCCGCAATGCTATAATCTTTTATCGAAAAATCCACACGCAAGGAGTCCTTTCATGATCAGCATCGCCAGCCAAATCGCCAAGGAACTAGGTATAAGGGAAGAGCAGGCCAAAAGCGCCATTGCGCTTATCGACGAAGGCAACACCGTCCCGTTCATCGCGCGCTACCGCAAAGAAGTCACCGGTTCACTAACCGACGAACAGCTGCGCGACCTTGCCGACCGCCTCGCCTACCTGCGCAAGCTCGAAGAGCGCAAGGATGAGGTGATTCGCCTCATCGACGAGCAGGGCAAGCTGACCGACGAACTCCGCGCGAAAATCAACGCCGCACAAGGCGTCACCGAGGTAGACGATATCTACCGCCCGTACCGCCCCAAACGCCGCACACGCGCCACCATCGCGAAGGAAAAGGGCCTCGAGCCGCTGGCGGAATTGATCTGGCAGCAGCAGACGAGCGACGATGCTGTATTACAAAAGGCTCAAGAATTCATCAATGAAGAAAAAGACGTGGCTTCCGCTGACGACGCGGTGGCGGGTGCGCTCGATATCATCGCGGAAATGATCTCCGACGATGCCGATCTGCGCGGCAAGCTGCGCGCCTATCTGCGCCGCAGCGGCGACGCGATCTCCAAAACACAGACGAGCGAAAGCACCGTCTACGATATGTACTACGACTTTAAAGAACCCATCTCAAAGCTCGTGCCGCACCGCGTGCTCGCATTGAACCGCGGTGAAAAGGAAAAGATACTCAATGTGAAAATCGAAGCGGAGGAGCAGGACGCCGTATCGCTGATGCACCGCGTCATATTCCAGCCGCGCTGGCAGAGCGCGTATCTGCAATCGGCCATCGAAGACGCGTACAAGCGGCTCATATTCCCGTCCATCGAGCGCGAAATACGTAACGAGCTGACCGAAACCGCCGAAGAACAGGCCATCCGTGTGTTCGGCGAGAACTTAAAGAACCTGCTGCTGCAGCCGCCCGTCCACGGCAAAACGGTGCTCGGGCTCGACCCCGGCTTTCGCACGGGCAACAAGGTGGCCGTGGTGGATGCCACGGGCAAGGTGCTCGAAACGGGCGTCGTTTACATGACGCTCGAGCATCACGATATTGCCAAAGCCAAGGATTATTTGAGAAGGCTCATTGAAAAGCACAACGTCGATATCATCGCGATCGGCAACGGCACCGCCAGCAAGGAGACCGAAGCCGTGGTTGCGGAACTCATTAAAACGCTGCCGAAGCAGATCTACTATCTCGTGGTCAGCGAGGCGGGCGCGTCGGTGTATTCGGCGTCGGCGCTCGGCACCGAGGAATTCCCCGAGTTCGATGTCGCGCTGCGCAGCGCGGTCTCCATCGCGCGGCGCCTGCAGGACCCTCTCGCGGAGCTCGTGAAGATTGACCCGAAAGCCATCGGCGTGGGGCAGTACCAGCACGACGTGAACCAGAAGCGCCTCGCGGAAATGCTCGGCGGCGTCGTGGAAGACTGCGTGAACGCGGTCGGCGTTGATCTCAATACGGCATCGCCGTCGCTGCTCAAGTACATTTCGGGCATATCGCCCGCCGTGGCGAAAAACATCGTGGAGATGCGCGAGACGACCGGCCGGTTCAAGAGCCGTGCGCAGCTCAAAAAGGTGAAAGGGCTCGGCGGCAAGGCGTTCGAGCAGTGCGCGGGGTTTCTGCGCATACCCGGCGCGGCCAACATCCTCGATACCACGGCGATTCACCCCGAATCGTACGACGCGGTGACGCGGCTTTTTGAAAAGCAGGGCGTGTCGGTGAAGCAGGAGAAAGATTTGGAGCCGCTGCGCGCGCAGATCGGCGCGTGGAACGTGAATGCGCTGGCTGACGTGCTCGGCATCGGTGTGCCCACGCTCAAGGATATCTTAGAGGAGCTCAAAAAACCGGGCCGCGATCCGCGCGACGCGTTTGAGCAGCCCGTGTTTCGCTCCGACGTGATGCATCTTGAGGATTTGCGTGAGGGCATGGTTTTAACGGGCACCGTGCGTAACGTGATTGACTTCGGCGCGTTTGTGGACATCGGCGTGCATCAGGACGGCCTTGTGCACATCAGCCAGCTTGCCGATAAGTTCGTCAAGCACCCGATGGACGTGGTGAAAACGGGCGACGTCGTCA
>JAEZNC010000178.1 GCA_023441905.1 Bacillota bacterium
ATGTCGTCCGGTGCCGCCCGGATTGACTCGCTCTTTATTGACGAAGGGTTTGCCTCGCTTGACGATAATTATCTGGAGGCGGCATTGCAGACGCTGTCGGCGCTCGGCAACCGCGAAGGCAAGCTGATCGGCGTGATTTCGCATGTGGAAGCGCTTAAAAACCGTATCGACGTGCAGATTGAGGTGCACCCGCATTCGGGCGGATCCTCGGTGCTCTCCGGGCCGGGGGTCAATACAATTAAGAAATAAGAATTAAGAAAAAAATTTAGAATGAGGCAGTTGGGACTATTGTGTGAAAGATGATTCGCACCCGTACCGCTTGTCGGCCGCGACTATGTGCTGATCGCAAACCGCTATCACGGCGTGAGTGGTCGCGTTTCGCTTCAAACCGACCGCGTTCGGTTCGAGTACGGCAAAGACGGGAGATGGGCGCTTTGCATGTGCGCTGCAATGGGATTATATCCCAATGGCAGGCATGTCGATATACCGTTTAAATACAATGTATTATGTTTATTGTTAACATATGTGGTTTTTAATGAGACTGCAGCATTTTGTAACATACTTACTGTGATGAAACAGTTTAATGAGGGAGCGGCAAAATGAGCGACACACTGCAGACACATGCGCCAAAGATTATGAAATTTAAACATTGGCCTGTCATTACGTTGAGTGTTATTGGCATTTTGGTTTTGGCTATCGGTGTTTATCGCTTTTTCGAGTATGTACACTTGCGTGACCGGCTGCTCGAAAACCGCGCTTGGGATATCGCGCTGGCAAGCCGGGCATTTGTTTCGGCGGAGCAGATAGAAGATGTGATCGTTAACGGTGAAAGCCAAAGCCTGAAGAAAAGCTTAAACATGATGAACACGCAATGGGATGGTGCATATGATGCGGTTATATACGTTCGGAAAGGCAATGAGCTGGTGACGGCAGCCGGATCCGATGCAGATATGCAGCCTGATTTTACCGATGAACAGTATATGCAGCCGTTGGTAAACGGAAAATCTTTGGTGATGGAGCCGCTTGCGGACAGCAAGGGTTCCTGGGGCCGGGTGCTCGTGCCTCTGGGGGATTCTGACGAGCCAAACGCTGTGATCTGTATCCGGTTTCCGGCTTACGAATGGAGCAGCGGGTTAACCTCAAAAGCGATTGATATCGGTGAGCTGGTCCTTTTTTCGGAGTTGCTGCTCTTTGTTGTTTACAGGATATACAGAAAGAAATCGATAATAAAGGGCGTCAGCATGGCGCTTCAGCAAAGAGAAGCCGTTTTTAAAGTCTTAATCGATTCTTTGCCGATGGGGGTCGCGATTGTTCAGTCGGGCAAGACGGATAGTGTGACGGTGAACAAAAGGTTTGGGGACATTCTGGGGATTGAAGAGAATGACCTCGATAAAATGACGATTGATGAACTGATGAAAAGCGAGGATGCGCCGTCTGTTTCTCAGGAAAGCGATAAAGACAACCGTGAGACCGTGAACGGCTACTCCATTGTTAAAAATGTTTCAAAGCCGGACGGACAGCCTGTTTTGATCAATATGTACGTGGCCTCTTCAAATGACGAAAATCATCTGTGCATTATCGAAGATGTTACGCAGCGAATGCTGACGGAAACGGCGCTGCGTGAGAGTGAAAGAAGCAAAGCGGTCATACTTTCTCATTTGCCCGGTATGGCGTATCGGTGCTGCAATGATCGGGAATGGACGATGCTGTTTGTTTCGGAAGGGTGCGAAAAGCTGACGGGCTACAAACCGGAGAGCCTTGTCAATAACAATGAAGTATCATTTAACGACTTGATCGTAAAGGAATACCGCGAGGGGTTATGGCGCGAATGGGAGCGTATTTTGGCGCTTAATATTCCGTTCCAGAACGAGTATGAGATCGTTGCCAAAAACGGCGAGCGCAAATGGGTAATGGAAATGGGCCAGGGCATATACGACGCCGAAGGCAATGTGGTGGCGTTGGAAGGTCTGATTATTGATATGACTGCGAAAAAACTTGGAGAAGCGCAGATCAAGCATTTGAGCAATCACGATTTTTTGACCGGCCTTTATAACCGGAAGTTCTTTGAAGAAGAGAAGGCAAGGCTTCAGGATACTGACACCTTTCCCGTTTCCATCATTATGGCCAATATCAACGGTGTTCGGCTGATCAATGATGCTTTCGGTTATACAGAGGGCGACCGTGTGATCATTGAAGCGGCGAGCATCATGAAACGGCGCTGCCGTGAGGGAGATATACTCGCGAGGACAGGCGGCGACGAGTTCAGTCTGCTGCTGCCCGACACGGATGCCCGCAGCGCGATTGAGATTCTTCAAAATATATACAAAGCATGTGAGCAGTATAACATGATCAACCCGAACCGGCGATATGATATCAGCCTGACGCTGGGCTGCGGGACCGCAAGTTTCACGGAAAGCGTTGGGAAGGCAGCCAAAGACGCCGAAGATAGTTTGCATAATAACAAGCTGCTCAACCGTAAAAGCTCGCACAGCACAATACTGTCCTCGGTGATGGCCACAATGTTTGAAAGAAGCCAGGAAACGGAGGAGCACGCTGAACGGCTGGGGCAGATCTCCAAAATGATAGGTGAAATGCTGAATCTGCCGCAAAAAGGTTTGGTGGAGCTGGAGTTGTTTTCGATGCTGCACGATATCGGCAAAGTCGGCATCGATGATCACATACTCAACAAACCCGGCAAGCTGACTGATGAAGAATGGGCTGTCATGAAAAAGCATCCCGAGATCGGTTACCGTATCGCCATGTCGTCTCCGGAGCTGGAGCCAATTGCCGAATACATTCTCTCCCATCACGAGCGCTGGGATGGCAAAGGGTATCCGCAGGGCCTAAAGGGAGAAGATATTCCGCTGCTGGCGCGAATTCTGGCTGTGGCTGATGCTTTTGACGCGATGACGGAGGACAGAGTGTACAGAAAGGCAATGACCAAAAAGGATGCCCTTGATGAAATCGAAAGGAACGCGGGGACACAGTTTGATCCCGTGATTGCCCGGAAGTTTATTGAAAGAATGAAATGACCCGGCGAGAAAAGGTTTGTGAGATGAGTATGAAAAAGTTTGTCATTTCCATTTTAATCGCAGCTTTCGTGCTCGCGATGCCTCTGACTGCCTATGCCGCATCGGATGAGCTGGAAATGATGAATATGACACAGATCAATATGTTATCGCAAGGCGAAGAGGAAGAGGAAATCGGCACTGCCGAAAAGGAAGAACGCAATTTCTCTATATTCAATCACCGACTGGCCAGCGGAGAAGTGCGAAACGTTGAGGTGGTTTCGGTTTCCGATTATTATGACAAACTCAGGCATCCGGCCGCGGGGACTCTGGCAAAGACTCTTGAAGAAGCTGTTCATGATGTTCAAAACAATGCAGGGAAACTCTTTGACCCGCAGATTGTCAATCTCTTTGTTAGAATGGTCAGGGCACAAGAAACAAGCCGGCCATGAGGGGATGAGACAACCTAGTTCTTCGTACAAATTGATCAAATACTATTTTCTATTGAAAGGAAAAGTATGATGCCGTCGGCATGATACAAGGGAAAGCGATGAAAAGATCAAGAATCAATCAGGCGATAAAAAAGATGGAGGCCTTGGCGGAAAAATGCGGCTTTAAGCTTCCTCCGTTCTGCGGCTTTACGCCCGAAGTCTGGGTCGAAATGGGCATCGAATACGATGAGATTCGTGACAACAAGCTCGGATGGGATATCACGGATTATGGTATGGGCCGCTTCGACGAGATGGGTTTTTCCCTCGTGACTATCAGAAACGGCAATGTGAAAAATAAGAAGTACGCAAAGCCATATGCCGAAAAGCTGCTGATGCTGCAGGAAGGCCAGTACGCCCCGATGCACTTTCATTGGGCGAAGATGGAGGATATTATCAACCGAGGCGGCGGAAATGTGTTGATCCGTGTCTGTAACTCCGCGCCGGACGGTGAGTTCGATCAGTCGTATGTTAAAATATGCATGGACGGCCGGGAATATTATGTACCTGCGGGCGCGCAGGTCAAGCTCACACCTGGCGAAAGCATCACCATATATCCTTATCTGTACCATGATTTCAGTATTGAGGAAGGCACGGGCGATGTGCTGCTCGGAGAGGTTTCAATGTGTAACGACGATGATAATGATAATAGGTTTTACGAGAAGCTTGGCAGGTTCCCCACAATTGAGGAAGATGAGCCTGCATACCGTCTGCTTTGCGGCGAGTATCCGAAAGCCAAGAGCTGACGCCGTTTTTAGCCGGCTATAAACAGGGTGAACGGGGCATGCTCACCCTGTTTTTGTTTTTCTGTTGACGGGGCTTTTTGTCCTGCCCGAATTATGAGCACAATTATTTATCGAAAAATATAATAATTTGTGTTCACGGTGTTGACAAATCGGCTGAGCTTTGATAATATTCAATACTGTGCTCGCAAGACGGCGGAGCGAGAAAACGGCGGCAAAAGCGGAGCGAAAGCGCCGGAAAATGGCAGCCGAAACGGAGTTGACAAACGCGATTGCGTCTGGTAACATACGAATTCCGCGCCGATGAAAC
>JAEZNC010000198.1 GCA_023441905.1 Bacillota bacterium
AATCAAATGGATTACGACCATGCAACGAACTATATGAATTCGGCAGATTACGAAGAAGCCAAAGTGGTATTTGAAAGTCTGGGGTCATTTTTAGATTCGGAGCAGCTCGCGGCCGAATGCGGGAAACATGCTGATTATAATACGGCGGATATGTGGGTCACCACAGGCAATTTTTACAGTGCCTATCTGCAGTTTATGGCTCTTGGCGATTTCTCGGATGCGGCGGAGCGTGCGCTGGCCTGTATTCAGCCGAATCCGGAGAACGGCGAATTGTACCGCAATCCCGATTACGCAAAGAAATCATGTGCGATGAATATTAAAAACGGGAGTGAGGACAGTTCGGTCTATCTGAAAATATACACGTCCGATGATGTGCTGGTGTCCACTGTATTTATCGGCCCGGGTCAAAAGACGAAGGTCAAACTGCCATCGGGGTCATACCGTTTCAAAAGGGCGGTCGGTAGCAAATGGTTCGGCGAAACGGATATGTTCGGTGACGAGGGTTATTATGAAGTGCTGCTTTTTGAGAACGGCAATGACGTGACGAAACTATCTTCAAGTTATATCTACACGCTGTCGTTTGCGGTTGAAGATGATGGTAATATCAACGGAGAACAGGTGGGTGCCGAAGGTTTCTAGAAAGCTGTTGTGTCATAACGAAACTTAAAGGAGCTGCTGCTCGGTGCGCAGTTCCTTTTTTGTGCTTTTTGGTAACTTTAAGAATGTGCCGACTTTCATCTGATAGACATATCCTACGCACTTATCCTGAAGCTCATTGAACACAAACTCGATTTTGCCCACGCTCAGGCAGCATATGACCATAGATAAGTGTCGGCCCATAATTGTAAAAGTCTTATTTTTGAGCGCCCTTGAGAGATTTCCGGCGGTAGCCTTTTATTAGGCATTATTGCCCGGAAAGGGGAAAACTTATGGATTGGACGCAAATTGTGATTGCGGCGGCGGGGCTTTTATTTTCGGTGGTGATTATACCGCTTGTGAAGGCAGCGTTTGCATGGCTGATGAGCAAGACCGAAAACGAGGCGATTTTGACGGCACTGAATGAGGCGAGAACGGTGGCTGATAACGTTGTCGCCAGCTTGAAAGCCACATTGGTCGACGGGCTGAAAGCAAAGAGCGTGGATGGGAAGCTGAGCGCAGACGAAACACGGGAGGTGGCCGAAAAAGCGATGAATATGTTCTTAAGCGACCTGTCCGCAAGATCGGCCGAGGTTTTAAGCAGCAATGCGGATGACCTGACAGCCTATGTGAGCAATTTGCTGGAAGCGCGGCTGCTGGCGTTAAGGGAGGGGAAGTAGGGTGGACCTCACAAAGCAGATTGAGGAACAGTACGCAAAGGATCTCGCCGCACAGAAAGCCCATCTGAAAGCCGGATACGATCAAAGCTCTGCGGTTTATCAAAAGCAAATCAGTGATGCTGCGGCGCAGTATCAGCAGCTAAAAAACGAAGCCTATGTGAACAGTGCGCTCGCGGAGCGCGCGCGGCGCGAGAATGTGGCCAACATGGGGCTGTCGGGAGAGGGCGGCACGTCGCAGACCTTGCAGCAGCGCAACGCAGCCGCATTGCTGGAGGCACTTGGTGACGCATCGCGGCAGCAGCAGGATTATACGGATAACGTCAATTTGGCGCTTGCGAACCTTGCCGTCAAGTATGATGCGGACGTGGCGGGCCTTGAGGCTAAGAACGCATCGTCGCTCAGCGATGCGCTGATCAAACAGAGCCAGTGGCAGGCCGATTATGATCTTAAAGCGCAAAAGATGCGCGAAGATGAACAACAGGATATTTTCAAGCAGGCATATAACCTTTATTTAAAGAGGCTGATCACAGCGGCGCAGTTTAAAGCCATGACGGGCGTCAGTCTGAAAAGATCATAATGCCCGAAACAGAGTACATCGAACCGGATTTGAATCATCGACATTCAAAGCCATCGGCTGATTGCGCGGTATGGGTGGATTGATTGTTTCCGGCGCAAATCACCAACGAGAATAGCGTTTCTTGTCATACCCAAACAGAGAAAACGGTATGACGACGACGCCGAAAACATCTCTTGCCAATTGCTTTGAGACTGCGAGTATGCTGGATTCACAGTTGCTTGCAGACAACGGCTTGAGTAAACGCTGATTAATTCGGAATACTGTCTTGATGGCTGCTTTCGTGCTCTGCGGTGTCGCTGAAATCTCGAAATAGCGCTGTTGTTCCCTCGATTTCGCTCCTTGCATAGCGCGAAATCCGTTCATCCATCCACTCTTCATTTAATCATTGTTTACTTGAGATGATGGCAGCGTTGCAACATGCGAAAAGCCGGAAGAAATCTTCCGGCTTTTGCTTGCATATGGGATGTTTTATGGGCCAATATTATCCCGGATTCTGTTTTAAGCCAGCTCTTCCGGCTTAATGATACCGCTGCTTAAGGCTTTTGCTTTGAGATCGACATAAAGGCCGGCAAAACTCGTGCTGACATACGGCCCGACGTAAACAATCTGCAGTATCCCGGCCGTGAGCGCAGAGAGAATGGCCCACCCTAGGAAGCTGAGCAGCATGACGAAAATGCCGCCTTTGTGCCCAAGCGTTATCCGCATGGAAAGCTTAATCGCGTCTGTGGGGCGCACATTCGGGCAATCGGCAAGTATGTAGGGCGTCATCGAATATGCCAGTGCCTTCACAATGCCGGGAATCACAAACAACAGTGACCACAGGAAGACGAAAAGCTCCATCCAAAGCATGCCGCCGAGGTTGCGCCCGTAATCTGTGAAACCGTCTGTGAACATATCACCGACATCGGCGGTCTCCCGCTTGTAAATGCGCATGGCAAAAGAACAGTAACCCACCATCAGCGGCGGCATTATCAACAGAGCCCCGAGCCCTGCAGTGATGCCCGACGCGACGGCGGAGACGATCGCGAAAAGCACATAGACGCCGACGGATAATCCGTACTGGGCTTGAAAAGCGGCTTTGGCGTTTTGTTTAATCTCGGAACGGTTAAACATGTCGTAGCCTCCTCGAATTATTTAGAATTCATCGATAACTTATTATACCATTCAGGGAATATGGCGACAAGTTAAGTGTCTGTCGCATTGACTATACTTAAAATCTTATGCGCTTTCATACAAAATGTATGCCATGGGAGCAGGGATACGCTGATTAGTTCAAAACACTGTTTGACGCTATGTTCGCGTTTTGATGTTTTGCTGACACCTCAAGAAAGCGACGCAAGTCCTAGACTCTCATAGCATAGTACGAGATTGACCCGTGGCAAGTATGGGGTCATTTATGCATTTCACTTTTCAATTAACGCTATTGTATTCAACACGCTCTTTTGCACCTTACTGAAAGAGGTTCGTAAAAACATGGAGCGGTTTCACCTCCCTCGAAATTGTTGATGGAGAATATTCAAGCTGCTTGGCCATGATGGCGAAGGAAGAATATTGCGCAAGGTAACGTTCAATCAATGCTCTGTCAGACAGCGATAAGTGTTTGCTCATGTAAAACTTCCTTTCGGGTCAGACAGTTTAGCTGAGTATAAGTAAAAAGGGCATTGCAGAAAGTAAGCGCAAGGTAAATGTGGAGTAATCTTTGCATTTACCTTTTCATTCTTAGCGGATGACGTGATTGCAACTATCCCAAAAAATGGACACATTTATGCTATAATGAGAACAAATGTTCGATAAAGTGCTTATTAAACTGCCTTGGTTAAAAAACGATAAGGATTAACAGTGGTTTATGATTTGCAGTCATCTTTCATGGTCTGCGCCAGTTTGATTGCCAGCCTGAGCTCGTCGGGGCTGATATTGCGGGCAGCGATTTCATCAAGCATCTCCGATGTGATGCCGCGGCTTAGTAGCGTCGGCTCAGGCTCGCATTCCTGCAGGACCATATACTGGCGGTTTGGCGTGATACCCAGAAGATAATCTGCGGAACATCGCAGCGCATCGCACAGTTTTTCTAGAACCTCCAGAGAGGGTCGCTTGCGGCCCTTTTCAATCTCGGCAAGAAAGGCCTGGGTGATACCGACACGTTCGGCAAGCTGAGACTGTGTGAAGCCCTGCATCTTGCGCTTTTGGCTGATCCTTTTGGGAAGGTCGTTCATATGCATTTCTCCTTTGAATGGAATAGCTCACTGCTATTGCAATTATAGCTCTAAGCGATAGATTTGTATAGTATAGCTTAAAGCTATTGACATTGTGCCTAATTTTGGCTTAAATATAACCAACAGCTATTTTTTGGAGGTCATAAAATGCGAATTGGGCTGGCAATGCTTCGGGAAGGAGCAAACTATACGCAAACACAGATTTCACGGTGTGCCGGCATCTCTCAAGGGTATTATTCGGACATTGAAAGCGGCGTGCGCTGTCCGTCACCTGAGGTGGCGTTGCGAATTGCTAAGATTCTCGATATTTCCGAAAACGACATGTTCCGTGTTTTTTATGCGAGAGATAAAAGGTGAGGAGTAAAACGATATGCGGGATAGTGAGCAAATGTCTGCATTTAAACTGTATGCGCTTGCAGAAGCGATCAAACTGACAAAAGAAGCGTACCTCAAGACAAAAGACAGAAGAATCGCCGCTGCCGCATTGATCCTGACGGAGCTGGCGCTGGAAGAAGCGGATGAGATGAACCAATGCCGGAGGTCAGTTGACGATGAATGACGACAGGTTTCATGGAGAAGCGGCAGAGCCGCCTGTGGTGCTGAGATGTGATTATTGCGGCGGCAATATCCGGCAAGGGTATTGGTATTACGTTTATGAAGAAAAAAATATCTGTTTGGAATGCTCGGGCAGGTTTGCTTGGCACGAGTTTGAAACGCTTTCGAAAAAATGCTTGGCCGGACCTGATCAATGGCTTTAGAAAGGAGAAGCAAATGAAAGACGCCGAAAGGTTTTTAAAAGATTATTGGTATGCCACACGCAGCATCGGGCGCCTGATGATGGATTTAACGGCGGCTCGTCAGGCCTACGAGCATAGCCTTAACAGCCTGTCCGTGACGGACGGGTATGTAAAGACCCAGACGAAAAATCGCAGTATCAGCAGCCCCGTGGAACGCGCCGCTGTGATTGCCGTGGATCAGTTTCATGCCGAGATGCTCAGCATTGAGAAGAGGCTCAAAGATGAAAGGCGCAGGCTGGCAGAAATCGAGCGGACAGTGGAAGAAGCGGGACTTTCTGCACCCGAAGCGGGTTATATCAGGCTGCGATATTTCGAGGCGCGCAGTGTGGAGGCTGCGTCTCAACGGCTTTACTGCTCCGTGGCCACATGCGGGAGGCTCAGAGTGTCGGCTCTCAAAAAGATTGAGCGCGTGATAAACGAGGGCAGCGCGGGGGTGGTTGTTTATTCGGCAAGCAGCCGATGAACGCACACATGTATGAAAGGCTTCGGCCCGGGGTACAATAGCTGAAAAAAGGATAAAGGACAAAGACAATGACGGTTTATTATAAGCTTCACGATTTGGATACGGTGGCGAAGGATGATGGCAAGACCACCTACATCTTTAACGGTGCGACAGGCAAGTGGGAAGTTGACAGAAATCAGATAGTGGCTGACCGTATTCACGAGACGGACGGCGAGACCATGGGCCAATGTGAACAGATTTCGCAGGCGGAAGCACAAATGCTGATTGGCTATGACGAAGACCGTACGGAATAATAAAAGCCGGCCACTTATTAAAAGAGCTGATTGATGTAAAACGACGCCATCACGGCAGATTCATTCTGCGTTCTCGCTGAAATCTGAAATCCTGCTGCAAAATACGAAAACCACCATCATATTTCGTTTCATCACTGTTTGTATAGTGGAGAAAAGCGGAGGGATATGGTATAATACATTTATTAATGGAATCATTCCGTTTTTCGGAGATTGAGAGTAGGCGACGATACATTCTTTGTTTCATTGGATGTACAAAACACAAGCGCAGGCCATCGTTTGACGCTGACGGTCGTCGTAGACGATTTGACAGGACGGACACGTGTTCATTCCATAAGCGGGGGCGGCGGAGAAGGCCTATTCCGTTTTGATTGGGTGCATCCAATAGCTTTTCAAATATGGTGGCTAACGCTCTTACTCGCTACCGTATTTAATAACAAGGAGGTTACCATGAAAATTTCTTACAGCACTACAGCCCTGTCCACAGGCGGCCGTGACGGCCAGGTGAAGGTACAAGGCAGTCCTTTAAGCTTTGAAATGGCAACGCCGCCGGAAATGGGCGGAACCAAGCCGCAGGGTGTGAACCCCGAGCAGCTGTTTGCCGCAGGGTATTCGGCGTGCTTTGGCAGCGCGGTGCAGCATGTGCTGCGTGTGCGCAAGCTCACGCTTGATCCGCCGGATGTGGAGGTGACGGTGGGGATTGGCCGCAACAATGCGGGCGGTTATTCGCTTGCCGCCGATATTGTGGTGACATTGGCCGGTACGGACCTTGAGACGGCCGCCGATATCGTCAAAGAAGCGCATACGGTATGCCCGTATTCCAATGCAACGCGCGGTAATATTGAGGTGAATGTCACGGCAAAGATTAAAT
>JAEZNC010000199.1 GCA_023441905.1 Bacillota bacterium
GTTTACGAGGGCGCGGCATTTGCAAAGCAGGAAGCCTGTGATTTTGTGGTGGCAATCGGCGGCGGGTCACCCATGGATGCGGCCAAGGCGATTGCGCTGCTCGCGTGTCAGGATATTCCCGAAAATGCGCTGTTTTCGGGCCAATACGGCACTGACGCGCTGCCGATGGTGCATATTCCCACAACGGCAGGCACCGGTTCTGAGGTGACACCGTACGCGATACTCACCAACGACAAAGCGCAAACCAAAACTTCTTTGGCGTCACCCATACTCTTCCCCAAAATCGCGCTGCTCGACGCGGCGTATACGGCTGCGCTGCCGCTTCATGTCACCATAAACACTGCTGTGGATGCGCTGTCGCATGCAATAGAGGGAATGCTGACGGTGCGTTCCGGCGCTCTCACAGATGCGCTTGCGGCTGAGAACATCAAAATCATTGCCGGCTGCTTTGATGCGATGAAACGGGATGCCATCACGGCGCAGACCCGTGAAAAGCTGCTTTATGCCACTATGCTGGGGGGGATGGTTATCGCCAATACAGGAACAACAATCGTTCACGCGATGGGGTATTCGCTGACATATTTTAAGAATGTCGATCACGGACGCGCGAACGGCTTGCTGATGGCTGCGTTTTTCGAATTTCTTAAGAAAAGGAAAGTGGAAAAGGCCGCACAGATACTCTCGCTGATGGGTTTTGACACTGTGGATGAGTTCGCAAATACAATGAACGAGCTGCTCGGAGAAAAAGAAATGCTTTCTAAGCAGGAAATCTCCGCTTTTTCCGCGAACGCTGTCAAGACAAAGAATATTGGCAATACGGTTGTGCCGCCGTCCGAAGAGGAGATCGCCGCGATGTTCGAAGCCAGCTTTTAAGCAGTGAAACCGGCACGCGGCTGGTAAGCTTGATGCCCCCCCCCCATACAGCCATGCTGAGGAGCGAAACGGGCGACCACGAGGTGGAAACATCCCATGTTAGACGCTTTAAAACATGGGTTTTGAGTCCGTAGTGTTTCCGATCGCTTATACTCAATCGAAATGATAATTATAAATCTGTCAGCAGCCCGGACCGCCTTTATACGGCGGGTTATTTAATAAGCCTTATCTATGAAATCCTCTAGTCCTTTGGGCGCGGATAAGGCAGCATTGAATGAAACTACGAATGCAAACAATGATACTTCGACTGCCTGCTAAAAGCAGGACAATAGTTCGCCGAGCTGGCCCGGTAATGCAACATTTTGATTGCAATATTGTAAAAAAACATTTTGCTTTTGTGCAAGATGGCGTGAAGCCCCGATTGAGGTAATAATCGAAAACAATCATTGCAACCCCCTTTTAAGTCGCCCGTCGGCGATAGTGTCCGAAAACAAGAGGCACTATAGACTTACCATCGGTGAGAACAAATGTATGCCGTTTAAGAACCTTTTCGCACATCAAACGCTTTTCGCGAATAAGATAGTCATGACCATATGGCTAAGTGAAAGGGGCGATGCGCGATGAGAGTGTTAAGGCTGGGCATGAGAGGCACGGACGTACAGGAAATCCAATCGTTGCTGATAAGACTGAGGCTTAATCCGGGGCCGGTGGACGGGGTCTTCGGACGGCAGACTGAGCAGGCTGTGATGGCGTTCCAGCGGCGCTTCGGGCTCGTGCCGGACGGCATCGTGGGGTTCAACACATTCCGCGTTATGGAAACTTTTCTTATGGGCTACGATACCTATGCGGTGCGCAGAGGCGATACGCTGAATGCCATCGCAAGAAACTATGGTGTGAGCCCTGCCCTGATACTTGCCGCGAATCCGGGGATAAACGTAAATAATCTGCAAATCGGGCAGCGTATTAGGGTACCATACGGCATTGGCGTGGTGCCGACCGATGCCAATTACACATACGATATCCTGCAAAGAAACGTGACGGCGCTCAAAGCACTCTATCCGTTTATCGAAACGGGCGTGGCGGGGCAGAGTGTGCTTGGGCGCAACCTCTATTATATACGCTTGGGGCAGGGGCCTAATCAGGTGTTTTACAACGGAGCCCATCACGCGCTCGAATGGATCACATCGCCGCTTCTCATGAAATTCGCAGAAGATTTTGCGCGGAGCTATGCGCTGGGCCAGCGACTTGCGGGGTATACGCCGAGTGACATTTGGAACCAAAGCAGCATTTACATCATTCCGATGGTGAATCCTGACGGCGTCGATCTTGTGCTTAACGGGCTTTCGCCGGCAAACCCGTATTACAGCGATTTGATTCGCTGGAATAACGGGAGCACCGATTTTTCCGCTGTCTGGCAGGCCAACAACCGCGGCGTGGACCTCAATCACAACTATGACGCGGCATGGCAGGAATCGAAGGCAGGCGAAGCGGCACTGGGGATTACGGGCCCCGGACCCACGCGCTACTCCGGTCCATATCCGGTCTCCGAGCCCGAGACGCGCACCGTTGTGGACTTTACACGGAGCCACGATTTTCGGCTTGTGTTGGCCTATCACAGCCAGGGACAGGTGATATTCTGGAATTTTCAGAACATGGCCACACAGCAAGACAAAGAAATCGGTGAAGCACTTGCCGGGGTGAGCGGGTATACGCTTGAGGAGGCGTCCGGCATTTCTTCGTACGCAGGCTATAAAGACTGGTTTATCAAAGAATTCCGATGGCCCGGATATACGGTGGAGGTTGGGCTGGGCAAAAACCCTCTGCCGATCTCGCAGTTCAGCGAGATATACAGCGATAATCTGCCGCTGCTGCTGCTCGCCTCGGTGATTTAATCCGATAAAAAATCATGTTGGTCAGTTTGGGTGCGTTAATTGGTCGTATTATAACGGTTATTCGGTCTCTGTTCACTTTTTAAATGTGTAGAGCGGGCTCTATCGAAAGCAGTTGCAGCCCCCTCGGCATTTGAGACGTCATAGATTTCTCGGAAAAAGTCACACGCACACCTAACCGTCAAAACAGAGCGAATTGTCCTTGATTTCGCTTGTATTTTATAATGACCTCTTGTGCGCTTGGGTATGAGATTTGAGGAAAATGATGAAATACTCGTCTCGGCAGTATTTGGAGATTAAAAATATCAAAACGAAAGGTAAATATATCAAATCAGATGCTAGCAAGAAAATTATGACTGTTAAATTTATCAAGGCTTTTTTATTTAAAACATCTTGATTTCGTTTTTGACATATGCTAGAGTATAAGAAGTATTTCAGAATGTACGAATTGATTCACATGTATTTGCCAGTCATGTGTTCGTAGCATGGTTGACAAATACATGTGTTTTTTTTGCAGGACGGGATATAATATCAA